>REDV01000071.1 GCA_007695365.1 Cryomorphaceae bacterium
AGTGTTTTTGAGCGGTCATCAGAGTCCCGGAGCGGTGACTCTGATGGAGGGTAGTCACTCGCCCAGACGGGCAAGCTGCGACGCGAGCGACTGGTCAAAGTGATGGTGAGGCGTTAGGGGTATAATCTTCACACCTTCCCTACCCTGTAGAGTATTTCAGATGTTTGCAGGCGATATCGCTCAGCTTCTTCGGCGGGCAATTCCTGCACCAGTTTTTCTTCGGTGACGATAAAACCCGCAGCCCGCAGTTTTTCGGGATAGTCGCGGCCAAAAAGCCGCACATGGTCTTTTTGCCAGTAGTGCTTTTCCCGATCTTCGGGCGCGGTGATGGCCGGATCTTCGTAAGTCGTTTCACGCGAGTAGTCAATGGGCACCTGTAAAATGCCAAAACCTCCGGGCTTCAATACACGGTGTAATTCCGTCATACAGCGGTGGGCATCATCAACGTGCTCGAGCACGTGGTTGCAGAAAATCACATCAAAGCGATTGTCTTCAAACGGAATGTCGTGCAGGTCGAATTTCACATCGGCCAGCGGCGAGTACAAATCGCCACACAGGTAATCGATATTTTTGAGTTTTTTAAACCTGCCGTAAAAACACTGTTCGGGTGCGATGTGCAATACCTTAAGCTGATCGGTAAAAAAATTGGTTCTGCGCTGCAGATACAGCCACATCAACCGGTGCCTTTCGAGCGAAAGACAATTTGGACAAAGCACATTGTCGCGCTGCGCCACCTTAGATCCGTAGCTGAGAAACCGCGAAAAATGATTCCCGCACACCGGGCATTCCACCTTGTTTCCCCTGAAAAGGATGGGTGTAAACAAGCGAAACACATAGCTCAGTCTAATGAGTAACGGCCGGGGAAGTGTGTTGAGCAGAAAAGAGTAAAGCTTTTTCATGTCTGCGGGAGCAGCGCCAAAAGTAGCACTTTGGCCGTTGTGATGAAAAGAGCACAGTTTTTGCCGCGTGCTTTATTTTACAATCTTTGCAACAACCAAATTCAACAACATGAAAAAAGTATTGATAGCAATTATGCTACTGGGTGCAGGAGCAACATACGCGCAGGAAATCACCATGCCCGATGACAAGCGTGAGCAATATGTGAAAGAGCGTGAGCAGCGCGCCAAAGAAGCACGGGAAAAGCGTGAAGCACAACAGGATGTAGAAAGAGAACGTCTTGCGCGGGAGCGAGCCCAAAAATCGAGAGAAGCGGCAGCTGCTGCATCAAGAAGCGATAATGACGGTAATCAGGATGTGTTTTGTATTATTCAGGAAACATTTCGGCCCGGCGAAGGCGGAAAGTCAGAGGTAACCATCATTTTTGATTCTGAAAGGGAGCTTTTGCTCAAGACGCTGCCTAAGGACAAGCAGAAGCTAATGTCACTTACCCTGGAAAAGCAGCGTTTTTCAAACGGCATGGAAGCCCTCGGACACTTTACCCGTCAGGGCTGGAGAATGGAGCACAGTACCGTTTATCCCTTTGAGGGCGTAATGGTGCGGGAATACCTTATGAAGCTGTAGCGTCCGCGTTACATCAAACGAAAAAAGGCCGCGCATTGCGGCCTTTTTTCGTTTCAAGAATTTTTCAAGTTCTTACTCCGCCGGTTGACGCAGTTCTGCTCCCTCGCGAACGGCTCTGGCCGGTCGGGTGTTTTTCACCACCGTCATTTCATCCACGAGATGCGCTGCACCCGCAAATTTGTCGATGATAAAAAGGATGTAGCGGGCATCCACTGAAATGGTACGCTGAAGTTCGTGTTCAAAGGCTATGTCGCCGCTCATGGCTTCCCAGTTTCCGTCGAAGGCACAGCCAATCAATTCGCCTTTTCCATTGATCACCGGACTGCCGGAGTTTCCACCGGTGATGTCATTGTTGCTGATGAAATTCACAATCATACGGCCTTCACTGTCGGCATAGCGGCCATAGTCTCGATTGCGGTGCAATTCCTTGAGTTTTTCAGGCACGATGAATTCGGGGTTGGTGGGATCTTCTTTTTCCATCACACCTTCAAGTGTAGTATAGAATTCGTAAAACACTGCATCGGCCGCGTTGTAGGCCCCCACCGAGCCGAGGCTGATTCGCAGGGTTGAGTTGGCATCCGGGAAAAACTGCTTGTCGGGCTTCATTTCGCGCAAGCCTGCAATAAACTCGCGGTAGCCTCGCTCAAGTTTGGCATTGGCCTCTGCGTTGCGCTCATTCATGCCGAAGTACATCCCCATCAAATCACCGGAAGCCTGCGCAATAAGATCCTTCTCAAGGCTCTTTGCATTGGGTTTCTCGAGAAATGCCAAGTAGCGATCTTTGTCGGTAAAGATGGATTTGCTGAATGCTGTTTTGCCATAGCGGTCAAAGTCGCCTTTGAATTTCTTACTCACAAAGGAGAAAAACTCAGGGTGCTGTTCTTTAGACACGTCCATATAATACTTGCCAAGCATGCGGCTGAAGAGTTTCAAATCGGTGTCGTAGCTGTATTCTTCAAAATGACTTTCGCCGAGGCTCACCAACTGCTGCTTCAGTGCTTCACGCGCCGTTTCATCTTCAGCGGCATCATAGGCCTGAAAAAGTCTGCTGAAGCGGAAGGCAAACAAGATCGCGTCGGCACTGAGCACACCGGCCTCCAGAATATAGGTATTGCCTTTTACGTAGTCTTCCATCATTTTGTACCCTTCCTCAATGGTTTGAAGCGTATTGCCATATTGCTGCTGGCGGGCGCGATCGGCATTTACCCAGCGGGCAAACTCAGCTTCCAGCTCTTTTTTCTTTTCGTACACGTTGAGGCGCTTCAGACCCCGGCTTTGACCAATAAAGTACTTCCAGTAGTTGGCCGTTTGGGCGTATTTAGAAGCGTATTTAATTCGTACTGCCTCATCGGCATCCATGTCCTCTTTCATAAGTTTCAGCTTGAGGTCGCGGATATCCACCACTGTGGGGTTCTTGATATCGAGAGCCTGTCGAATACCAAAAGAGGTCAGGTAGCGATCGGTGCTTCCGGGAAAACCCATCACCATGGCGAAATCGCCCTCCTCTACTCCATCGAGTGAAACCGGCAGGTGATGACGGGGCTTGAGGGGTACATTGTCTTCGCTGTAGGGCGCAGGCTTCCCATCCGGACCTGAGTACACCCTCATCAGGGCAAAATCACCAGTATGGCGGGGCCACATCCAGTTGTCGGTATCTCCGCCGTATTTTCCGATGCTTTCGGGCGGAGCCCCTACAAGGCGCACATCCTGAAACACTTCATAGAGGAACAGGTAGTATTCATTTCCACGGAAAAAATCGCGCACTCTTGCGCGGTAATGATTGCCTTCGGATGCTTCCTTTTCAATTTCGCGCATCACTGCCGAAACAGCCGCCTCGCGCTCCGATTCAGACATTTCGTTATTCACAGCAGCCAGCACCCGCTCTGTTACATCATCCATCCGAACCACGAAAGATGCAGTAAGTCCACGGTTGGGCAGTTCCTGATCGCGGCTCATGGCCCAAAAACCGTTGGTAAGGTAGTCGTTTTCTACCGAGCTATGGGTACGAATAGCATCGTATGCACAGTGGTGATTGGTGAGCATCAGGCCCTGATCGCTGATGATTTCACCGGTACAAAAACCACCGAGCGAAACGATGGCATCTTTGAGACTGCTGTTGTTTACGCTGTAAATTTCTTCGGGCGTAAGTTGAAGACCCATTTCCTGCAGATCGCGCTGATTAAGGCGCTTAATCATCAGCGGTAGCCACATTCCTTCGTCGGCCTTTACAGGAGCAACCTGCAACAAGGCGGCGAAGATTAAGAGAACACTAAACCATTTTTTCATGTTGATTGCGTTTGAATTCAAGGGCGCGAAGTTAAGGTTTTCGGAAGGATGGCTGACCCAAATGTGATGGGTGGCGAGGAATCCCGGGTTCGATAAAAAGTAGCGGTGCAACTTCTCAAAGATGACTCCAGGGCTTACTCTGAGTCAATCCCTCGAAAAAGGCCGTATAATCAACCGGATATCGCGGTTGTAGTTGAAGAAGTTGTGCGTCCAGTTAATGAAAACAATGAGGCGATTGCGAAAGCCAACCAGCGACATAAGGTGTACGAACATCCAGACAAACCACGCAAAGGTTCCCTGCAGTTTCCATCGCGGCAAATCGGCAACTGCCCGTTTACGGCCAATGGTCGCCATAGAACCAAGGTCCTTGTATAGAAATGGTTTCGGCTCCTTTCCTTCCGATTGACGAATCAGGTTTCGGGCAAGGTTTTGTGCGGATTGAATGGCGACCTGGGCTACCATCGGGTGGCCCTGCGGAAACGCCTCTGTTTCCATGTAAGCCACATCGCCTATGGCATAAACGTTGTCACAATCTTTTACGCGGTTGTGCTCATTTACCCATAATCGCTGCTGACGCCCCAACTGATCCGTAGAAAACCCGTGGACAGGCGCTCCCTTTACGCCAGCTGCCCAGATAAAGGTTTGGGTAGGCATGGGTTTCTGGCTTGTGGTTATGGTTTTACCGTCGTAGTCTTCTACTTTGGTGTTAAGCCACACCTGTACCCCAAGCTTTTCGAGGTAGCTTTTAGCCTTTTCTGAAGCCTTAGGGCTCATGGATGCCAATACGCGCTCTCCCGCCTCCACGAGGTGAATGTTCATCCGGCGAAAATCGAGATCGGGGTAATCACTTGGAAGTACGTGTCTGCGGAGCTCTGCAATGGCACCCGCAAGTTCCACTCCCGTGGGGCCTGCACCCACAATGACCACGTTCATCAGGCTTTCACGCTCTTTGAGATCACTGGTAAGAAGCGCCTTTTCAAAGTTCTGCAACAATAACGACCGGATATCCAAGGCCTCAGGAATGTTCTTCATTCCCATAGAGAGCGATTCGAAAGAGGCGTTGCCAAAAAAATTGGTGGTTGAACCCGTAGCCACCACAAGGTAGTCGTACTGCAGGTTGCCTATGTCGGTCTGCACCTCGCTATTCTCAACATCTACACCCGTTACTTTACTCATGCGGAAGTAAAACTCGTGTCGTTTCATAAACACCTTCCGGAGCGGGTACGCAATAGAATCGGGTTCAAGACCTGCGGTTGCAACCTGGTAAAGCAGGGGCTGAAACGTGTGATAGTTGTGCTGGTCAATCAACACGGTTTGGAAGCGTTTGGCGGGCAGCCGTGTAATAAGTTGCATTCCTCCAAAACCGCCACCAATTACCACCAGTCGCGGAAGATTGGTTTCAGGGATGTTCATGCCTTCAGCACTTTTTAGCATATCCGTACTATTTCGCGCAAAGGTACGCTCAGAAAAGTCTGAAAATTTGACAACTATCTTAAAAAACCTGAAAGTGTGCGCCCGGGCACCTAAAGCGTGCTCTTTCTATTCAAAAAAAGCTGTTTTGTACTGTGCAATGCGAATGAACTCGGTGGCCTCGTCTTTGGCGAGACGGGCTTTCATCAGCCAGTTCGCCTCGTCGTACAGGTATTCTATTCTTCGGATACTCTCACTGTTGAGTTTTTCATAGGCCTCAAGCAGGTTACCGGCATCGTCATACACATAGCTAAAGTGAAGGGTATCGGGAATGGACATATTGGCGCGAACTATTTTTTCACTTAGGAGACCTCTTTCGTTGTAGTCGTACTTCACGGAACTCATCCTGTTGTTGGTGATAAAACGGGTGCGATGCTCACGAAGATAGCCGTGTTCATCGAGAATCAGCCACTCCTCTTTGTACGGCTTATCATAGCTGTTGTAAGTGGTACGTTTCTCGCCGTTTTCCAGCTCGGTATAGCGAATCTGCTCGGTGTAAATTTCGGTTCGTTTCGGGCCTGTTGTGGAAAGCGTGTCGCGGGGCGATTCCATGCGCGAGCATGTTTCACTAATCACACGGCGCTGGTCGTCGTAAGTATATCGGTAGGACGTGGCTCCGTGAATATCTGCCACAATCCGATCGAGCAGCAAGCCATCGCTGTCGTAGCGATACACAATGGCGTTGAACTCGCGCTGGCCACGGATCATTCGGGATGTTTCTACTTTAAAGAGCCTTCCTGCGCGGTCAAACTCGTAGGTGATGTTCTCGTCCGATTCGCGAATAATATCTGACTCACGCTTGGAAGAAAAACTGCCAGAAATCTCAGAAACCTTGTTGGCCCGCACAAAGGCCGGGTTAAAGCGGTGATCATCAACCAGCGAAATGCCGCGTGAATTATCAATGAGCTGAGCAAAAACGGCACACGGAAAAAGTGCCATCCACATCAACCACATTGCTCCTTGTTTCACCATCTGAGTTGTTTCAGGGCAGCCGCAACCTCGTTTACCGGCATTTGGCATGCTCTGTTTTCGCAGACAAAGATGGTGGTTTGGTTTTCAAAAAAGCGACTTTCGAACAAAGGCAGTTCACTTTCATGCTTTGCAGCCAGCACGGAAACATTGGGCGTGAAGTTGGATTGCAGCTCTAACGCCAAGGTTATGGCTTCATCGCCGGTAATCACCACCTCGCGCCAGTTGTACACTTCGCCCAGCATCAGGTTGGCCCAGTTGCTGTAACCCGATGCGTACTTTGGAATCATGGGTGCTACGTTGCGGAGCATCTGCCGTGAGCGCTCAAGGTATGCCTCATTGAACCAAAGGTGGCCTTGCAAAAAGAGCACACGCGCCATCACAGAGTTGGAGGATGGTATCACGTTATCGCTCACCTCGGTTTTTCTCGCAATCAGCGGAGGATCCAAATCAGAAGTGAAATAAAACATGCCTGTTTCCTCTTGTGAAAAATGTGCAATGGTGTAATCGGTAAGCTCGCGGGCCGTTTCGAGCCATTGCTCCTCAAAGGTGGCTCGGTAAAGATCGAGCAGGGCTTCAATGGTGAAGCAGTAATCTTCCAGGTAGCCATTGATGGTGCTTTTGCCATCTTTGTAGCTGTGATTCAGGCCCCCGTCAGAGCGCCGCTGGGCAGAGAGCAGGAAATCCATATTCTTTCTGGCGGGTTCAAGGAAACGCTCATCACCAAAGGTGAGATAGGCTTCGCACAGTCCCGACACGGTAAGCGCATTCCATGAAGTGAGGGTTTTGTCGTCCAAACCGGGTCTTACGCGTTTTTCGCGGGCTGCAAGCAGGGTCTTGTTTACCTCACCTTGTTTGGCAAGCAGTTCCTCGGGTGTAAGCTTGTGGATTTGCATCAGCTCCTCATCGGTCTTTTTGCGGAGCGGAATGTTGTTTCCGTGTTCCCAAAGTGCGGTGCCGCCAATGCTGTAAAGGTCTTTCACAAAAGGGAAATCATCGCCGAACAGCTCTTTCAGTTCGTCCTCTTTCCACACATAGAACTTTCCTTCCTCGCCTTCGCTGTCTGCGTCGAGGGCACTGTAAAAAGCACCGTTTGCGGCCGTCATTTCCCGCTCAAGCCATTCGGCTGTTTGATATACCACGTGTTTGTGAAGCGGGTCGCGGTAACGTCTGTATGCCAAGCTGTACAGGCTAAGCAACTGGCCGTTGTCGTAGAGCATTTTCTCGAAGTGGGGAACTTTCCACACCATGTCCACCGAATAGCGCGCAAAACCGCCACCTACCTGGTCGTAAATGCCGCCCATGGCCATTTTGTTGAGTGTAAGCTTTACGTGGGCACTCACTTTCTCATCGCCGGCTAAAAATCCGTAGTTGAGGAGAAACTGGTAGTTGTTGGGCAGCGGGAATTTCGGAGCGCGGTTTGGTCCGCCGGCTATTTCGTCAAAGGAGTCTTTCCACTTGCGCACAGCAAGGTCCAGGGTATCGCGCGAGAGCCATGCCTCGTCTTCCTGGAGCTGCACAAGATCGCTTTGCTGCACGCCTTCGGTGAGTTTTTGGGCGTATTCGGCAAATTTTTCAGGTTCCTGTTGCCAGGTTTCGTGCAGGGTGATGAGGATTTTCTCCCATTGCGCAGGAGGGAAATAGGTTCCGCCATACACCGGTCGGCCATCGGGCAAAGTAAAGCAGTTGAGTGGCCAACCCCCGCTTCCAGTCATAAGTTGTACGGCATTCATGTAGATTTGATCTACATCGGGGCGCTCTTCACGATCAACCTTCACCGACACAAAATGCTCGTTCATAATGGCTGCGAGGGTGTCGTTTTCAAACGACTCGCGCTCCATCACGTGACACCAGTGGCAGGCAGAATAGCCGATACTAATCAGCACCAGCTTGTTTTCCTTGCGGGCTTTTTCAAATGCTTCTTCTCCCCAAGGGTACCAATCTACGGGGTTGTATGCATGCTGAAGGAGATATGGGCTGCTCTCATTGGCAAGTCTGTTGGGCTGTTTGTCGTGCTTCATGGAATCGGTTTGGGGTGAGCAGGAAAAAAAGGAGGCCAGAACCAAAAGGTTCAGCCAGCGCAGCTTTATGAGCATCACCGGGTGCATAGGGCGCAAAGATAAAGGGAACCGCACAAGAGCGGGGCCACTGAAGTTACACGCCGTTTCAGCGCGGGCGGATATTTCCGTCAAAGGCAACTTTTTCGCGATGATCTACATCAAAATTTTTGGTGAACAAACCGGAGCCTCCACGCACTTTTCCGTGCAGCCTGACATCCAGCGATTGGGTAATCAGGCTACCCACCAGTACACTGATGAGGTTGCTTCCGGCTTTTTCTGCACTTACTGACGACTGAACATTTACATACCCTTTGAACTTTTTGGGCACTTGCACCGGCTCTTCGAGGTAGAGTTTACCAAAGTTCACGCGGTTGATTTCCATTTCGAGGTCAGTGCTGGAAACCTTTAGCGGGTAGCTGTTGGGGTTGTCAATATGCACATCAAAGGAGAAATACAAACGATCGGAGCCCATGGATTTCACCCTGAACTTGCGAATATCGGTGATGTCCACATCGTTGTATGAGCAGGAAGAAAGGCAGCAAAAAGCCAGTAACCCTGCGAGGAAAAATTTTGCGCTCATTGTTCGTTGTGCAGAGAAGCAAAGTGCTTGTAAAAACGCGGTATGGTTTCAATTCCCTTGAAGTAGTTGAAAATACCGTAGTTCTCATTGGGTGAGTGAATCTTATTGGAGTTCAGCCCAAAGCCCATCAGCACGGTATCAAGACCCAGAATGTTCTTGAACAGGGCCACAATGGGAATACTTCCTCCCCCACGCACGGGGATGGGTTCTTTGCCAAAAGTATCGTGCATGGCTTTGTGGGCAGCGCGGTATCCGGCCGATTCGAGTGAGGTAACTGCTGGGTCGCCACCGTGATGCGGGGTCACTTTCACTTTCACACAATCAGGAGCAATGGATTCGAAGTGTTGCTGAAAAAGCTGGGTGATTTTTTCCGGATCCTGGTTGGGAACCAATCGCATGGATATTTTGGCATATGCTTTTGAGGGCAATACCGTTTTGGCGCCATCGCCGGTGTATCCGCCCCAAATACCGTTCACATCGAGGGTGGGCCGGATGGAAGCTCGCTCAGAGGTATTGTAGCCTGTTTCTCCCCACACTTCACTGATTTCGAGGTCTTGTTTGTACTTCTCCAGGTCAAAGGGGGCTTTGTTCATCTCTGCCCGTTCTTCGGCAGATACCTCCTGCACATCGTCATAAAAACCCTCTACGGTTATGCGGTGATCGTTATCGTGCAAACTTGCAATCATTTGAGCCAGAATGTTAATCGGGTTAGCCACAGCTCCGCCGTAAATACCGGAATGCAAATCGCGGTTCGGACCGGTCACTTCTACTTCCACGTAGCTCAGTCCGCGCAAACCCACCGTAATGGACGGCACGTCGTTGGCAATCATGGCGGTATCAGAAACCAGCACTACATCGGCGCGCAGCATTTCTTTGTGGCGCTCCAGGAAAGGGGCCAGCTCTACCGACCCAACCTCTTCTTCTCCCTCAAAAATGAACTTGATATTGCAGGGCACTTCTTTCAGCCCATGCATGGCCTCAAGTGCTTTGATGTGCATGTACATCTGGCCTTTATCGTCGGCAGCACCGCGGGCAATAATCAGGTCGTCTTTAATCACCGGCTCAAAAGCAGGGCTATCCCAAAGATCATCCGGGTCGGAAGGCTGCACATCGTAGTGCCCGTAAACCAGAACTGTGGGCAGGTTGTTGTCAGTAATGTATTCGCCGTACACAATGGGGTGCCCGTTTGTGGGCATCACCTCGGCTTTGTGCGCTCCTGCTGCTGTAAGCTGGTCTCTCACGAATTCAGCCGCCTTGAGCACGTCCTCTTTGTGTTTAGGTTGTGCACTAACCGATGGTATACGCAGAAATTGAACAAGTTCATCCAGGAAACGTTGGCGGTTTGATTCAATGTAGTTATCCAGTGCTTGCATCTTACGGTGTGATTTAGACTTAAAAATGAATGCGACAAATATACCAATCCAGAGGCGCTTTGAGCGTAAGGTTTACCCAGCTCACCGCCAGCCTGTACGAAAATTCAGGTCACAAAATGGCAGAAAAACAAAGACAATTACGATATTCGCTAGCTAAATTTGCAGGAAGCAAGTATGTGATATGTTCCAATGGGAGTGCGAAGTGCAACCATCGCCTTTTCCAGACGTCATACCTCGGCTGACTGTAAAACCGCATTAAAACTACACTCGATGAATAATATCTACAAGCACCTCATCACCGTCATGTTGCTTGTTATGGCAGTGACTCATATTTCTGCACAGGTAGAAGTGGATGTCTCCATGACACCTGAACAACTTGTGCAGGATGTGTTGCTAGGACAAGGAATTACGGCCTGGAACATCACTTTTAACGGTCAGCCGGGCAATGTTCAGAACAATCAAATCGGGCGCTTTATTGGCCCGAGCAATTTTGTGGATTTTGATGAGGGAATTGTGATGGCAAGCGGACATGTAGGTCAACTGGATGGCACCGCCGCTGGGGGGGCAATCAACCCAAGTTTAACAGGTGATCCTGATTTAGCGGTTATTGCAAGTCCTTTTTCGGTGAACGATTGTGCCATTTTGGAATTCGACTTTATTCCCAATGGAGATTCCCTTGAGATTCGTTTCGTTTTCATGTCTCACGAGTATCCTGGCTTTACGTGCTCGAGCTACAACGACCCCTTCGGGTTTTTTATCAGTGGCCCGGGAATCAATGGTGGTGGACAATTTATGAACAACGCAGCAAATATTGCCCTCATTCCAGGCTCAGACACTTTTATCGGAGTTAATACCATCAATTCGGGTGTTCCTGCCAATCACCCAAACTGTCTCAATGTGAACCCCAACTACATGAACGACAGTCAATATTTTGTGGCAAACAACCCACCCATACCCGGAGACATTCAGTTTCCCGGACTGACGGTAACCATCACAGCATATGCCGAGGTGATATGTGGTGAAACATACCATATCAAACTGGGTGTTGCCGATGCCAGTGACCAGATTCTTGACTCTGCAGTGATTATCGAAGCTGCGAGTTTTCAGTCCAACCTTTTTATTGATGCATCTCTTGAAATTCCTGTGGGTGTAAACGACTCTACGCTTTACGATGGTTGCGGACTTGCGTACCTCACTTTTACCCGCCCCGGTGATACCTCCATGACAGAAACCGTGTGGATTGAGTACAGCGGAGACGCTATTAATGGCGTGCACTACCCTTTGTTGCCAGATAGCATCGTGTTTGAGCCCGGAATGCAAAGTGTAACATTTGAGCTCACCATCCCTCCCGGAGTAGATATTACCGGGCCTATGCAAGCCATCATTACCATCACGAACATAGCTTCCCAATGCGGCGGAGATGTGCTCACCAATGAGTTCACATTTTGGATTAACACCGTCCAACCGCTCGACGCCATATTCGAGGATGTGTGGATAGAAGCCTGCGGAGACAGCGTCACGATTGGGCCCATCCCGCTTGAGGGGTATGGGCTGTACACATTCGATTGGTCGGACGGATTTGACGGGCCTGAACAAACACTGGCGCCGCTCGAAACCATTACCTACACCATTACCGTGGGCGACACCTGTGGCATGGAGTCCGTTACCGGCGATATCACCATCAATGTGCCTGTGGCTCCGCCCGTTTTTGTTGATGCCGGTGAAGACCAGTTCATTGAATCATGCTTTGAGTTTGCCAATCTTGTAGGTGAGATATCCGGAGGCGATGAGAACTACTCCTTTGAATGGTACAACGGAAATCAATTGATCAGCACCGAGCAAATATTTCAGTATGCCCCGCCCGGCACCTCGGTTATCACTTTTATCGGATCCGATGCCTGCGGCAATACCGATACGGACCAGATGACCATTTTTGTTCCTCCGGTGGACGTTTTTGTGGATGCCGGACCCGACCAGATATTGCAAACCTGTTATGACTCGGTGC
>REDV01000072.1 GCA_007695365.1 Cryomorphaceae bacterium
ATAGTGTTTCCTCACCGGTAGTGGTGTCCACATCGGCTCGATAACGGCGGTAGTCGGGTTGATCGCGGTAGGCGTATCCGTATCCCAAGGTCCAGTTCAAACGCGTGCGGTCTTCGTCCCAGAAGTGCCTTCCGGTAAGCTGACCTGAATATACCCCTCGGTACATCTGATCAAAGGAGTGGTTGTTGGGTGCATAATTAAATTCAAGGTCGTAACCGCGGCGGTTGATATACTGCGTGGTATTGGATACCGAGAGCAGGTTTTTGAACTCAATAATGTGATCGGGACTGAGCTGTACTGCAAAGTTGCTGATAATACCTGCGCGTATGTGGTGGTTGTACTGCTGGTCATCAAATTCGTATATGGGTACGCTTTGGTTGTTGATGAAATCGTAGGCGTTGAAATCGTTTCGCTCGACATCAAATATCTCCCGCGCATTGTTGTAGGTTACACTGGTAATGTTTCCCGCCTCTTTGCCGAAAATCTTGAATTTGCTTGCACGTGCAAACGCAAAGCTGCGGTCCATACCCGAACCTACTTCCTCGGGCAACCAATTATTGCGCAATGAGCGCCCCACCTGGTCAATCGCCCCTTCGCCCTGTGTATTGGTAACGCGGCGTATGTCCCGCGGGAAACCATCGGGTAAGTCGTTAAAACCATCGTTGATGCCCAGTTGGTGTAAGCCGGATCGCTCAGGCTGAAGAAATCGCTGAAATGAAGAACCCTCGCGAAAAGTGGTTCCCATGCTAAAGGTGGTAAACTCCTCGTCGGGGATGCTCTTGGTGTAGAGCTTTACGACTCCACCTGCAAAATCACCGGGCAATTCAGCCGCCGGGCTTTTGTAAATCATCATCCTGTCAATGACCTGCGATGGTACAATGTCAAAAGCAAACGATTTTACGTCTTCCTCCATACTCGGTGCAAACACATCATGCAGCATCACGTTGTTGTAGCGAGGGTTCAAGCCGCGAATCATGATAAAGTTGTTGCCGATGATGGTTACCCCGGGCACCCGACGCGCAACGGCAGAGGCATCGCTGTCCTGGGTCTTTTCGATCATTTCGCTCGACACAGCGCTCACCACCTGCATACTTTTTCGGATGTCCATCAACACTGCGGCTTCGGTGTCGGTTTTGCGCGTTCCGGTAACTGCAAATTCCTTGAGCTGCTGAGCATTTTGGGTAATGCGGATGTCGAGTGTTTTCACCTCGCCCGCACCGACGCTCACCTGAATAGTGTCGGGGTTGTATCCTACAAATGAACATACTACCTTGTGCGTACCGGGCTCAACCACAAACTGGTATTTGCCGTCAAAATCGGTGGTGGTGCCAATGGTGGTTCCAAGTACAAAAACATTGGCGAATGCCGCTGGGCCGTCATCTTCGGTTACGGTTCCTTCGATGGTGGCTTTTTGGGCAAAAGACGAAAGAGAAAGAAATAGAGCCAGCAGGGTTAAAATGCACAATGATAGGCTGTAATGATATTTGGCGGTCATTGTAAAGTTGGGTTTAATCACAATGCAAATGAAATGCTGTGCAGTGTCTGCACTGTTACGACCCCATTACCATTGTGTAACCTGAGAATGCCGTTTTCGGGCAGTTGTCAGAAGACGGCGTATCGCCAATGTTAACACAATGTAAATTGCGTGATTCAGCTATTTTGGCTGGTTAATTGGCTAATGGGCAGGGGCGTGAAGAAGAAGTTGCAGTAAATGCTGGGCTGCGTGATGTTGCTGCTCGCAGGTAAAGCGTAAAGACACCTTAAACCAATGTTAACGTTGTTTGGCTCCCGTGTGAAGGACCTTTGCGCAGAATTTTTTGACAACCGAAAGGGAAATGACGCGAAGAATAGTTGCTGTTCTGCTTTTACTGATAAGTAGCTCTTGGGTGTACGCTCAGAACTACTCCATTACGGGCACCATTAAGGATACAGGAAGCAAGGAGCCTGTTATTGGGGCTATGGTAATACTGGCAGGCACGAATCACGGGGCAATCAGCGGTTTGGATGGTTCATTCATCATCAGAAATGTCCCGTCCGGATCTTATAACCTCGAATGCAGTTTCGTATCATTTAACAAGCATCAGCAGCAAATAAACCTGACAAGCGATAAGGTAATAAATATCGGACTTGTTGAGAGAAGCTCTGAACTGGGAGAAGTAGTTGTTACAGCAAGCCGCAACCGGGTAAGTGAAGGTAGTGCAAGAGCAGATGAGAAGAACTCCATGACTGTAATGAATGTGCTCTCGGCACAAAACATCGAGTTGTCCCCGGATATTAGTGCAGCCAACGCCATTCAAAGGGTGTCGGGTATTTCACTGCAGCGCAGCAGTACGGGCGACGGCCAGCATGCCATTTTGCGCGGAATGGACAAGCGCTACAACTACACTACGGTGAATGGAATCAAAATACCCAGTCCGGACAACAACAACCGCTATGTGCCACTCGACATCTTTCCGGCTGATATCATAGGCCGCATGGAAGTTTCAAAGGCACTCACTCCCGACATGGAGGGCGATGCCATTGGAGGAGCAATTAACATGGAATTGCGCGATGCTCCCGATGAGTTAATGGTACACGCCAGTTCGGCCCTGGGTTACAATACTTTTTTCTTTGGCGAAGAGTATCGCACCTTCAACCGAAGGGTTGTAAACCCGGAGTCTCCTTCTGCCATCAATGGCGCCGGCCACAGCGCCGGTATTGATGAATTTCCGATGGAAAACGGAGTACACGAATCCCGCAATGCGCCACTGGCTCAGCTTTACACTTTGTCATTAGGTGGACGTGTGGGTAAAAAGAAAAAACTCGGGGTGCTGGTATCGGGTAGCTACAACAGTACTCCACGGGGATCCGAGAGCTTAATCTACGACACCCGTACAGATCAGGAAACCAATCTTCCTGAATTGCGATCCATTATCAACACCAACCGATCTACTTTGCAGGAGCGTGCCGGGCTTCATGCAAAAATTGACTACCGATTCAATAAGAATCACACCATCAGTGCACATTCCATGTACAGCTACCTGTCGGAGGCAGAATCGCGTTTGCGTGTTGATACCAGCCTCACGTTCAACCGAAATGGCCCTGGCACAGGAAGGATAGAAAGCTGGTACCGAACGCGTCAGATGATCAGCAGAATATTCTCTAACAGCGTGCGCGGTGATCACCAGCTCACCAAAAACGTTGCACTTGACTGGACCGGTTCATACGCCTGGGCAACTTACGACGACCCGGATATGCTCGAGTATATGGTAACCACCGAACGTACCCGCCAACCCGACGGTACCATTACCCAGGGCCCCGTGGTATATGATAACACCAACTACCGCGGACATTGGCGCAGGTGGCGCGGAAATTCTGACACGGACTATTCCGGATACCTCAACCTCACCTTCACACCCCAACTCTTTGGCAACGAAGTGATGTTCAAAACCGGAGGGATGATTCGCAATAAGCAACGCGACAATTACTTTGACCGCTACAGGTTGATGCCAACACCCAATAACCAGCAATACACCGGAGACTTTCTGGATGCTGTGTTCGGCAACGTTGTAAACCCTCAGGGAACCAGTCAGAACGCCTTAAACTATGAATTGCAGGAAACCATCCTGGCGGCTTATTTCATGACAAAGTTCAATATTGGTAGCAACCTGGAAGTACTGGCCGGAGTGCGCGGTGAGCAAACCAATATGTCATGGATTTCCAATGCACCTTTTAATGTGGCCGGGCGAATCGGTGATCTCGATTACCTCGATCTGCTTCCCAGCATCCACTTGAAGTACGCGCTCAGTGACCAAATGAACCTGCGTACATCTTATTTCGAATCCATCAGCCGCCAGGGCTATTTTGAAGTGATTCCCTATTCTTTTTTCGAAGATGACCAGTTCAGGGAGGCCGGTAATCCCAATCTGGAAAGAGCACAAGCCCGCAATATTGACCTGAGATGGGAGTACTTCCCCGGTGCGCTGGACAAAATAATGGCTGGAGTTTTCTACAAGAACATTGTGAATCCCATTGAGTACACGGTTGTAAGACGGCCGGATCTGAACAACGACTTGTTTTTAAGTCCTGTAAACCTTGGAGTAGCCGAGAATTACGGCTTTGAACTCGATTTTGTGAAGTACGTGAATAAATGGGGCTTGCGCGGTAACTATACGTTTACGCTGTCGACCATCACCACGCCCAAAATCCGCAACTTCCGCGACGAAAACGGAATGCTCACCAACGAATTGGTTGATGAAACCCGTCCCTTGCAGGGGCAGTCGGTTCACCTGGGTAACCTCTCGCTGCTCTACAACAACCAACAGAGTAAAACCAATGCGCAACTCTCCCTGGTTTACACAGGCCGGCGGATTGCATTTGTTTCGCCTTTCCTCGGAATTGACCATTACCAGCGCGGACAGGTACACCTTGACCTCTCAGCGGAGCAAAAGCTGAGTAATCAGTTCTCAGTATTCATCAAAGTCAATAACCTTCTGAACACACCATTTGAACTGGAAATACCCGAAGCTCCCATCAATGTATCTGATGATGCCAATATAATTCCTCAGCCAGACCTCGATAACAGAGTGTTGGTTCGTCAGGATATTTTTCAGAGGTCCTTTCTCGTGGGCCTTCGCTTTAAACTGTAATCAATAATCTAATAACCCCATAAATTCAGAATCATGAAAAATCCAGTAAAACAAACACGGTGGTTGTCGTTGTTTCTGTTGGCAGGTATTGTAACATTTTCGTCGTGTAAAAAGGATGAGAAAGGATGTACCGATCCTACAGCAACCAACTACAACCCCAATGCAAAAGAAGACGATGGAAGCTGTGAGTACGAACAGCAGTCTGTTGAAATTACCAGCTCAACCGTGGAGCTTAGCGGCCCCATGCACGGAACACTGCTCGCAGGAAACACTTACAAGCTGGTGGGCGACCTGTTTATTCAATGCGGTCGTCAGATTGTTATGGAAGAAGGTGTTCGCATAGAATCAACCGGTGATGGAACCGTAGGTAACTGCCCGTCAATATACGTGAACGGAAGTTTCTACAGTATGGGAACCGAAGCCAATCCTAACTTCATTACTACCACGCCCGACAAGAGATTGCCGCAAAATTACCTTGGCGGTTACATCGGAACCATTGAAACAGGAAACTGTGCCAAAGACCTCGTGTTTAAGTGGACACACCTCGAGTTCCTGGGAGGCCCTTCGGGTCCGGGCTCTGCTATTTACGATGAAGGCGAAACCCGCAAAGGTATTCGTACCCTAACCGAACAGGTAAACCTTATCATCGAAGATAGTTGGTTTTTCGGAACCCGCGAAGATGCCATTCGTCCTGACGGCGGCCGGATTTCCATCATGCGAAACACATTTGAACTTTGCGGAGGCGAAGATGGCGAAGGTGTAAACGTGAAAGGCGGAACCGTAGGAGATATTGCCTACAACGTCTTTATCGGATGCGCAACCAACGGGCCTAAAGTGGCCAATAGTGGTGGAAAACCAACCCAGGCGAACATCAATACCTACAACAATACCATTCTTACCAGCGGATTTCGTCGTGTAGCCCCGGGCCGCGGAGGTTCTATCAACTATGAAGATGGTGCACGCGGAAAAGTGTATAACAACGTAATTGTAAACTGCCGTTTCGGAATGCGCGTAGTGCAGGGTACTGATTATAGTAACCTGCACATGGGGTACAACTACTACTTCGGAAACGGAAGCTACGAGGGAATCAGCTTTGCTGATGAATTTTATGCTTCATCTGGTGTGATTCCTGAGGAGTACCCCTTCCCGGCAACCGATATCACCACCAACGAAGACCCCATGTTTGAAGGGTACATCGTAACCCAATTCAGCGATGCGGATTACATGTTGGCTGATCAGCTTTCGTACAACCCGCTCAACATGAATGCTGTGAACGGTCAAAACCTGCGATTGGCGGCGGGCTCGCCGCTTATTGGCGCAGGTACTACCAGCTTCCAGCCGCTCAATGCTACAACTACCACCGGTATATACGCAGCCAATGTAACACCGCCCAGCGCGGACCTGGGAGCGTATCCGCTTGATGGTTCAGGAAATAAGCATAATTAAGCCAAAGCTACAGGCTTTTAGATTGGAAGATGTGCCCGCCTTGCCAAACCGGCAGGGCGGGCACATCATTTTAGGCCCGAAACTCCGGGTGACAATTTGTCTGCATATTTGCGCTGGCAAACAATTTGCCCATCGCGGGCATGCGGTATTTTAAACA
>REDV01000073.1 GCA_007695365.1 Cryomorphaceae bacterium
TTGCGCGTAAACTCGCTCCACTTTACCTGCTCCTTTTTGGACGTCTTGGCGTAGCCGTATCCCGGCAAATCTACCAGGTACCACGGGTCGTTTTTCTCGTTAATAAGAAAATGATTGATGAGCTGGGTTTTGCCCGGTCGGCCCGATGTTTTGGCCAGCGACTTACGTCCGGTGAGCATATTAATCAGGGATGATTTACCAACATTCGAGCGGCCAATAAAGGCATACTCAGGGTAGGTTGGCTCCGGACAAAGCTCGGGCCGTGTGTTGCTCACTACAAAATCGGCCGTGTGGATAATCATACCAGCCCGCGTTGCTTCAGCCAGCCATCGAGAATCCCGTTAAAAGTTTCGGGGTGCTCCATCATCGGTGCGTGGGCACACTTGTCAATCCAAAACAAATCCGAATCAGGCAAAAACTCATTGAATTCTTCGGCTACCTCGGGTGGTGTAATGGTGTCGTTCTTTCCCCAGATAAGGCAAACAGGCATCTTGTAATTGGGCAGTTCATCGCGCATATTGTGCCGGATGGCCGATTTGGCGAGATACAACACCTTCAGTAGCTTGCCCCGGTCGCTCACAAGGTCAAACACCACATCTACCAACTCGTCGGTAACCATGGCGGGGTCGTGAAAAGTAACGGCAATCTTCCCTCTGATATAATCCTTGTCGCTTCGTCGGGGAAAAGAGCCTCCAAATGCATTTTCATAAAGCCCTGAACTCCCGGTGAGCACCATGGCGCCCACTTTTTCCATTCGCTTCAGCGTGTACACAAGTGCTACGTGGCCGCCCAGTGAATTACCCAGCAAAATCACATCTTTATAGCCTTTGTGATCCACAAAATCTTCGATGTATTTGGCGAGATTCTTTACGCTGGTCTTGGTAATAGGCATGTCGTAGAGAGGCATCAGTGGCACTACCACCTTGTGGGTCTTTGAAAAATGCCCGATTACACCGTCAAAATTGCTGAGCGCACCAAAGAGGCCGTGCAAAATCATAATCACACGTCCCTCACCTTTTTCAAGGTACCTGAATTTTCCGTCCTGCTGAATCTGGTAACTCATTTGCGCCTCTTTATCGCTTCAAAATTAAACTTTTTGCTGCAAGCTCCTACCGTCCAAATTCCGGCAACCAAGCTCTCGCGGACTTCGCAAATATAGAATTCCGCGCGGTTGTCAGCGCAATGAATCCACATTTTACCACTGTTCTCTTTCCCGTCCATCCAATAATTGGGCTGGTTCGTCGTTAAAAGTTATCCACAAAGTGGGATTTTTTGTCAGATTGTGGAAATATGTGGGAGATTCTTTTTAGATTCGCTCCGTGAAAAATTGTTAAGTGGTGATTAACCTACTCGGAGAATACGATTGCAAGATGGACGCGAAGGGGCGCCTCATGCTGCCGGCCGGCCTTAAAAAGCAGTTGGCGGATGTGCTCAGCGCGGGTTTTGTAATCAACCGAAACCTGCATCAGCCCTGCCTTGTGGTCTATCCCCAGGCAGAGTGGCAGCGACTTAGCAGCAAGCTTAAAAAGCTCAATCGCCTGGTGAAGAAGAATGATGTGATTGTTCGGAAGGTGATGGGTGGAGCTACCCCGGTGGAGTTGGATGGGTCCGGTCGTATACTGGTGCCCAAATCGCTTTCCGATCACGCTAACCTCAATACAGAGGTAAAGGTGATTGGCAGTAACAACACCATTGAGATTTGGAGTAAATCAGCGTATGAGTCGTTCATGAACGACCAGGAGATAGATCTGGAAGCTTTGGCGGAGGATGTCTTTGGGTCACTGAATGACAACGACGATGAGTGAGTATCACGTTCCGGTTTTATTGAATGAAAGCGTAGAGGCTTTGACTTTGAAGCCCGGAGGTTGCTATGTGGATGTAACCTTTGGGGGAGGAGGTCACTCCCGCGAAATTCTGCGGCGCCTGGATGGAGGAAGGTTGATTGCCTTTGATCAGGATGCAGATGCCAGACAGAATATTCCCAACGACCCGCGCTTCGAACTGGTAGATCAAAACTTTCGCTACCTGAAAAACAACCTGCGCCTGCGGGGTGTGAAGGAGGTAGATGGTGTGCTGGCCGATCTCGGGGTTTCTTCCCACCAGTTTGATGTATCAGAGCGAGGGTTTTCTTTTCGCCTGGGGGGACCGCTCGATATGCGGATGGATCAATCCAACCCGCGCACCGCAGCCCACGTGTTGCAACATTCAGAAGAATCGGAATTGGCAGATATGTTCTTTAAGTACGGAGAGTTGAGCAACGCGCGAAGGGTAGCCGCGGCCATTGTCGGGCATCGTGCCAACCAAACGCTTGAAACCATCGGTGAGCTGCTGAGTGCCATAGAGCACCTCGCTCCCGCTAAAAAGCCGGCCCAGTTTTACGCCCGGGTTTTTCAAGCGCTCAGAATTGTGGTGAACGATGAGATGGCTGCGCTCGAAGAAATGCTTCAGCAGGCAGCCGACATCCTAAAGCCCGGCGGACGGCTCGTAGTGATTTCTTACCACTCGCTCGAAGATCGACTCGTTAAGCACTTCATGAAGTTCGGAAACTTCGAAGGGGTGCCACAAAAGGATTTTTACGGAAACCTGATACGTCCCATGCGGACTTTAACCAATAAACCGGTGATGCCGCCGGAAAACGAAATAGAAACCAACAGCCGGGCGCGCAGCGCGCGGTTGAGAATTGCAGAGAAGCTATGAGCCAAGCTGAAGCCAACGACCAAACAGCAAAAAAGCGTGCCGCCCAGCCCTTTTTCGATCTGCTCAACGGCAGGATGCTCTCGGGTCCGCGTTTTCTCGAACAGCTGCCTTTTCTTTTGTTTATCTGCGGGTTATCTATCGTGTACATCGGCTACGGATACTTTACGGAATCTACTGTAAAGCAAATCTACCGCGCCGATCAGGAGTTGAAAGAACTCAAGGCCGAATACCTCACGACACAAGCCGGTTTGCAGCAAATTCGCCAGCAATCGCGCATAGCCGACGCCATTCAGGACATGGGTCTCACAGAATCCGTAACACCTCCGCGCAAAATTTCGGTTCAGCGTGGAGAGCAAAACTCCCGCCGTCCATGAGCGAGAGCAAAAAGGACATATTGTGGCGTGTTTACCTGCTCTACTTTGTAGCGTGCATTATCGGAATTGCGGTGGTTGCGCGCATTTTCATCATTCAGTTTGTAGAGGGCGAAAAGTGGAGCGAAAAGTCACGCTATCTCACTACCGACCTTAAAAGCATTGAAGCTGTTCGGGGTAACATCTATGCCGAAGACGGCAGTTTGCTCGCTACCTCCATTCCGGTTTACGAAATCCGCATGGACCTGCTGACCGAACCACTCACCGACGCGATATTCTTCGCCGAGGTGGATTCGCTGGCCTGGCACCTGAGCAAAATGTTCGGCGACAAATCCAAGCGCGAGTACCTGGAAATGCTTCACGAGGCGCGCCGCAAAGGAAATCGCTACCAGCTTATTCAGCGCAAGGTGAACTACAACGAGGTAAAGGAATTGCGCACCTTTCCCATCTTTCGTCGCGGACGCAACAGCGGAGGGCTCATTGTGGAGCAACAAAATGTGCGTCAAAGGCCATACGACGTACTCGCTGCCCGAACCATCGGCTACGACCGTGAGGATGTGCAACCCGTTGGTTTGGAGGGTGCCTACCGCGATGTGCTGCGAGGTCAGCCCGGAAAACGCTTTGAGAAGCGCCTTGCCGGAGGTATCTGGATGCCCATTAAAGATGGTAACGAAGTGGAGCCTATTGACGGATCAGACCTCGTTACTTCTATTGATATCAACATCCAGGATGTTGCCGAAAACGCCCTCAAAAAACAACTCGAATTGCACAATGCAGACCACGGCTGTGTGGTGCTGATGGAGGTTGAAACAGGCTTTATTAAAGCCATTGCGAATCTATCTAACCGATACGATAAGGGTTATTACGAGTACTACAACTACGCAGTAGGCGAGGCCACCGAACCCGGCTCAACCTTTAAGTTGCCTGCGCTGATGGCGGCACTCGAGGATGGTTTCGTAGAACTGGACGACACGGTGGACACCAAGCAGGGTAAGCACAAGTTTTACGATCGCATCATGCGGGATGCCAATGATCGGGGCTACGGAAAAGTTACGGTTCAGGAAGCATTTGAGAAATCATCAAACGTGGGTATTGCGCGTGTAATTTATGATGCCTACAACAAAAACCCTCAGCGCTTTGTTGATCGCCTCCATAGCATGGGCCTGGGTAAGCCTTTGGGGTTGAGTATCGCGGGAGAGGGTAGCCCCATGATTAAAAACGTCAATGACCCATCGTGGTCGGGTGTAACGCTGCCGTGGATGTCCATAGGATACGAAACGCTGCTTACACCCCTTCAGATTCTTGCGTTCTACAACGCCGTGGCCAACGATGGCGTGATGGTTCGGCCGCAGCTCGTAACGCAAATTCTTCACCACGGAAAAGTGGTGGAGCAAATGGAGCCCGTGGTGCTCAATCATGCCATTTGTTCGCGTCAAACGCTCGAGAAAGCGCGCATCCTGTTGCACGGCGTGGTTGCGAATAAAGGTACCGCTCAGAACCTCTACAGCGACGTGGTGAGTATTGCCGGTAAAACCGGAACAGCTCAAATAGCCAATGAGAAATATGGATACAGATACGAGCAAAAGGTGAGCTATCAGGCCTCTTTTGCCGGGTACTTTCCGGCCGATAAGCCCAAGTATTCCTGTATTGTGGTTGTAAATGGTCCAACCAACGATGTGTATTACGGCAACCAGGTGGCCGGTCCTATTTTCAAGGAGATAGCCCTGAAAATATACGCCAAAGATCCCGAATTTCAGGCAGAGCCACTCTTTGAAGAGCGCGAATTGCTGGTGGGTGTGCCCATCTCTAAAAGTGGATGTGCCACAGACCTGAAGACCGTTTTTGACGAGTTAGGCGTAGCGCAAGTCATCAAAGACCTCGACGCTGAGTGGGTGTACACCACATCGCACAAAGACCATGTGGAGTTTACCAAGGCCGTCATCAAGCCGGGGGTGGTGCCCAACGTGCTTGGGATGGCCGCGCAGGATGCGCTTTATCTCATGGAGAAGGCGGGGCTTGCGGTGCAGCTCACCGGAAAAGGTTTGGTAAAAAAACAATCGCTCCCTCCGGGTACGCATGTGCGCGACGGGATGCATGTAGCACTTGAACTTTCATGAAACTGCTGAAAGACATATTATACAAAACCGGCATTGAGGAGGTTGAGGGGTCAACACACGTGGCTGTGGAGAACATCACCTTCGATTCCCGGCAGGTAAAACCCTTCAGTGTATTTGTGGCCATTCCCGGTACGCAGGTAGATGGGCATGATTATATCCAAACCGCTGTGGAGGCCGGCGCGGTGGCAGTGGTGTGCGAGCGCATGCCGGAAACGCGCAGCGAGAAAGTGACCTATGTTCGGGTGAAGCAGGCTTCAAGGGCCCTCGCCTTTATGGCCGACAATTTCTACGACCACCCAAGCAGCAAGATTAAACTGATAGGGGTTACCGGAACCAATGGCAAAACCACCGTGGTTACCCTGCTGTACCAGTTATTCCGCCAGTTGGGTTACAAATGCGGGGTGCTTTCCACAGTTCGAAACATCATCGGTAATGAAGTGCTTCCTTCAACCCACACCACACCCGATGCCCTACAGGTCAATGCGCTTCTTAACCAGATGGTGGAGAAGGGATGCCAGTACTGCTTTATGGAGGTGTCGTCGCACGCCGTAGTACAGCAGCGGGTGACCGGACTCCAATTCAACGTGGGCGTTTTTACAAACATCTCCCACGATCACCTGGACTACCACAAAACGTTCAAAGAGTACATCCGAGCCAAGAAACGCTTTTTTGACGAACTGCCTGAAAGTGCCTTTGCCCTTGTAAACTCCGACGACCGTAACGGCGGCACCATGGTGCAGAATACACGCGCCCACAAACGCACCTTCGGATTGAAAACCATGGCCGACTACCGCGGTAAAATCATTGAAAACCAATTAAGCGGATTGCATGTGCAAGTGGGCAATAACGATCTGTACTCTCAGCTGGTGGGCGATTTTAATGCCTACAACATTCTTGCGGTGTATGCAGTGGCCATGCTGCTCGAAGAGGACAACCTGGATGTGCTCACCACCATCAGCGGATTGGGAGCAGTAGATGGACGATTTCAGTTGGTGAAGCCCGGAGGTGAGGTTACCGCTGTGGTAGATTATGCCCACACCCCCGACGCACTCAAAAACGTATTGGCCACCATCAAAAACGTACGCACCGGAAATGAAAAGGTTATCACTGTGGTGGGATGCGGTGGTAACCGCGATAAGGCCAAGCGTCCGCTGATGGCGCGTATAGCCTGCGAGTACAGCGACCAGGTTGTACTTACCAGTGACAATCCTCGCAACGAAGACCCCCAGGAAATCCTCAAAGATATGCAGGAAGGCATGGACCCCGTAAATCTGGCCAAAACCCTCACCGTTGTTGATCGCAAAGAGGCCATCAAAATGGCCTGCACCCTGGCTCAACCCGGCGATATACTGCTTATTGCGGGAAAAGGCCATGAAAAATACCAGGAAATCAAAGGAGTAAAACTGCCTTTCGACGATGTGGAGGTGGTGTTTGAAATGCTGCAATTACTGAAGAAATAATGCTGTATCACCTCTTTGACTATATCGACCAGCAATACAACATACCGGGAACCGGTGTGTTTCAGTACATCACGTTCCGCGCTTTCATGGCGGTGATAACCTCGCTGCTGATTTCTATGGTGTTCGGCGGAAAGCTTATTGCCATGCTTCGCCGCAGACAGGTGGGTGAATCCATTCGCGATCTGGGGCTGAAGGGTCAGAATGAAAAGGCCGGAACACCCACCATGGGCGGTCTCATCATTATCGCCGCGCTCGTGATTCCCACGCTGTTATTTGCAAAGCTTAACAACGTTTACGTTCAGGCCATGTTGCTGGCTTCGTTGTGGCTCGGAATCATTGGTTTTGCCGACGACTACATCAAAGTATTCAAGAAGAACAAACAAGGTCTGGCCGGCAAGTTCAAGGTGATTGGCCAGGTTGGAGTAGGACTTATGGTGGGCTCCATGCTCTACTTTGACGATACGGTGGTAATTCGCCACAAAGTACCGGTACAGTCTGTGGCTGCCCAATCCGAGGGTAATGCCGATGTGGTTCCGGCCGTGAAATTCGAGTGGCAGGAGACCCGTGCCACCAAAACCACCATTCCATTTGTTAAGAACAACGAGTTTGATTATGCGTGGGTGCTGGGTTTTTTGGGCGAGGAAGCAAGCAGAAAATGGGCCTGGCTGGTTTTTATTCCATTTGTCATTTTCCTGGTAACCGCTGTAAGTAATGGAGCCAACATGACCGATGGTCTCGACGGACTGGCCACGGGTACCTCGGCCATAATTGGTGTCACCCTGGGTATACTGGCGTTCCTTTCGGGCAACTACGTTTTTGCCGATTACCTCAATATCATGTACATCCCCGAATCGGGCGAGATGACCATTTTCATCGGCGCTTTTGTGGGGGCGTGTATTGGGTTTTTGTGGTACAATGCCTACCCCGCACAGGTATTTATGGGCGATACCGGCAGCCTCGCGCTAGGGGGTATCATCGCTGTGTTTGCCATTGCCATCCGCAAGGAACTACTTATACCCATATTCTGCGGAGTGTTTCTCATTGAAAACCTGTCGGTAATGATCCAGGTGGGGTATTTCAAGTACACCAAAAGAAGGTTGGGAGAAGGCAAGCGCGTGTTTCTCATGGCGCCCATTCACCATCACTTTCAGAAAAAAGGTTGGCACGAATCCAAAATCGTAGCGCGCTTCTGGATTATCGGAATCATGCTGGCAGTTATCACATTGGTAACCCTAAAACTCAGGTAAACTGGCACAAAAGCTCACCATATTAGGAGGAGGAGAAAGCGGACTGGGGGCCGCCCAACTTGCCGTTCAGCACGGTTGGGAGGTATTTCTTTCGGATGCCGGCAGCCTGAAGCCCGCTTTTCGCGATAGCCTGAAGCAACTCGGGGTGAGCTTTGAAGAGGGTGCTCATACCGCTGCGCGTATTCACGATGCTGAGCTGGTGGTGAAGAGCCCCGGTATTCCGGATAATGCCAAAGTGGTGGCTGATTTGCGAATGGCAGGGATACCTGTGATATCTGAAATCGAATTTGCATACAGGTATAAGTCGGGAAAGATCATTGCCATAACCGGCAGCAACGGTAAAACCACAACAACCATGCTCACGCAACACATACTGGCGAAAGCCGGGGTGCGAAGTGTGGCAGCCGGAAATATTGGGAAGAGCTTTGCAGGAGTGCTGAGCAGTGGTGAGCAATTCGATTGGTACGTGCTCGAGGTGAGTAGTTTTCAGTTGGATGGCATTGAGCGTTTCCGGCCGGATATCGCCATTCTCACCAACATCACCCCCGATCACCTTGATCGCTATGAACACAGCATGGATCTGTATTCAGATTCTAAAATGCGCATCACTATGAATCAGGGTGAAAATGACCATTTCATATACTGCGCCGACGATCTCGGTACCCTCCAGGCCATGCAACGACATGGTGTGCGTGCAAAAATGCTCCCTTTTTCTCTCAAACCGCATAAAGCCGAAGGAGCCGGAGTTCAAAACGACGAAATAACCATCAATCTAAATAACAATCTGTTTACCATGTCAATACACGAGCTAGCACTTCAGGGCAGACACAATGCCTACAACTCCATGGCCGCCGGAATTGCCGCCCGCGTGCTGGAGATTCGCAAAGAACTGGTGCGCGAAAGCCTCAGCGATTTTCAAAACATTGAACACCGCCTGGAATTTGTGGCCCGCGTTCACGGAATTACGTTTGTTAACGACTCCAAGGCAACCAACATCAACTCCACCTGGTATGCACTGGAAAGCTTTGACCGGCCTATTATCTGGATTGTAGGAGGTGTTGACAAAGGAAACGACTACCACGCGCTTAAGCCGCTCGTTAAGAAAAAGGTAAAGGGTATTATCTGCCTTGGTAAAGACAACGAGCGCATCAAAGAGGCTTTTGGTGATCTGTTTCACTACCTGCCCGAAGTACAATCGGCGCGCGAGGCTGTGCAGTGTGCCTACCAGATGGGCGAAAAGGAAGACGTGGTGTTGTTGAGCCCTGCCTGTGCCAGTTTCGATCTTTTTGAAAATTACGAAGACCGCGGACACCAGTTCAAAAGAGCTGTTCGCGCACTTTAAACATATCAACCAATCTGAATAGCCATGCAAAACACAACATCTAAACTTGATCAGGGGCGAATACAGAAGATTACCGATACGCTGCTCGCCGCCCGCAAAAACAACCTCAAGGAAGTACTTGAGATTGCTCACCGGCTTGAAAACGTGTGTGAAAAGGATGGAGTGCTGTACATCAACGACTCCAAATCAACCAATATTCACGCAACTTTTTACTCGCTTGAATGCATGACCCGCCCGGTGGTCTGGCTGTTATCGGCCTCCGATTTTGAGCAGGACTATGACTTGCTTGCAGACCTTGTAAACGAAAAAGTGAAGGCTGTGGTGTGCCTGGTTTCCAGTGAACAGAGGCTGTCCTTCGACCCTGCCATGTTCGGCAAAAAGCTGCGCGTGGTTTCCAAACTTGCAGATGCCGTGATGAAAGCCTCTGAACTTGCCAGCAGTGGTGATGCCGTGTTGTTCTCGCCCGCGCATCCCTCAGAGCTGTGCTATGCAGGATACAAAGAACGCGGAGAACACTTCCGCAAACTTGCTTCGAATCTCTAACCCTCTAACCCTTACCACCATGTCGACCCAAAGGAGTTTTACCATACACAAGAGCAAGAAAAGCCTCGTTGACAAGCTGATGACTGCTCGTAAAAGCCTTGTGAACAATCTGGATTCTACCGACCACCGCCTCGAAGAAGTAGCGGAGCTCGATGGAATAGCCTTCATCAACGATTCAAAGGCCACCACCATTCTCGATACGCGCGATTCCATGAAGTGCATGACACGGCCAGTTATCTGGATTGGGTGTGTTACCCCGCATGACCGCGACTACTCATTGATCGAAAAATATGTGAAGTACAAGGTGAAATCCATTGTGCTGTTCGGTTCGGGGGGCGATGATATTCAGCGCCAGTTTGAAGATCGCGTAGAGCGTCTCGTCAAGGTAAACAACCTCTATGATGCCGTAGCCCAGGCCCGCAAACTTGCCAGTGCCGGCGATGTAATTCTCTTTTCTCCCAGCTGCGCCAGCTTTGGGCTCTTTGCCAATTATGTGGAACGCGGAAACGCATTTAAAAAGGTCGTGGACCAGCTCGCTTGAACCAGCTCTTCACATATCTTCGCGGAGACCGAACCATATGGGTTATTGCTCTGATGCTTGCCATCGTGTCGTTGCTGTCAGTGTATAGCTCCATTTCATCGTTGGCGTACAAGCATTACGACGGTAATACCTTTTACTACCTGTTTAAGCACGGTCTTATTCTTTCGGTGGGGATGCTGATTATGTACTACGTGCACAAAATTAAGTTCACCTACTTTTCGCGCCTGTCACAAATGGCAGTCTGGTTGTCGGTGGTGATATTGTTGCTCACGCTCATTTTCGGAGCCAATATCAACGATGCAAGCCGCTGGCTGCGCATTCCCATCATCAATCAAAACGTGCAGCCTTCGGATTTCGCAAAAATTGCGCTCATCACCTTTGTTGCCCGAAGCCTCGCTCTGCGCCAGGACAAAATCAAGGATTTCAGATATGGGGTGCTGCCAGTGCTTTTGCCCATCATCCTCATTTGTGGGTTGATTCTTCCGGCCAACTTCTCAACGGCGGTAATGCTGTTTGGAATCTGTTTGATGCTCATGTTTGTGGGCAGGGTAGCCTTCAAACACATCGCCTTGGTAGTAGGTACCGGCGCAGTGGGATTTGCAATGTTGCTCTCACTTTCTGCCGTGGTGCCCGAGCTTCTGCCACGGGTTGATACCTGGAAGAACCGAATCGTGAACTTTCAGAACGACAACGACGAAGCCAACTACCAGATTGACCACGCCATGATGGCCATTCAGGCGGGGGGTGTGCTGCCCAAAGGACCCGGTCATGGCGACTCGCGTAATTACCTCCCGCACCCTTATTCCGACATGATTTATGCCTTTATTATTGAGGAGTACGGACTGATTCTCGGCGGAATGGGTGTATTGCTCCTTTACCTCATATTGCTTTTGCGGGCCATACGTGCGGCCACCCGCTGCGACAAGGTGTTTGGAATGCTCATGGTGATTGGATTGAGCTTCTCCATTGTTTTTCAGGCACTGATCAATATGGCTGTGGCAGTAAAACTGATGCCTGTTACCGGACAGCCCATGCCGCTCATCAGTTTGGGCGGAACATCAACCTGGCTCACATGCCTGGCTTTTGGTATGATACTCAGCGTAAGCCGTGCCGTGGAAGATGGCGAGGAAGCGCCCAAGCCCCGGGCAGCGGCTCGAAAAAAACAAGACTATGCCCTCTCGTAAATATATCATCAGCGGCGGAGGTACAGGAGGGCACATCTTTCCTGCCATTGCGATTGCGCGTGCATTGCAGTCTGCCAATCCCAACGCTGAATTTTTGTTTGTGGGGGCCAAAGGCCGGATGGAGATGGAGAAAGTTCCTGCTGCCGGTTTTCAAATTGAAGGGCTTTGGATCAGTGGCTTGCAACGACGACTCACCGCTAAGAACCTCATGTTTCCCTTTAAAGTGGTGAGCAGCCTAATGAAGGCTCGCCAGATTGTTAAGAAGTTCGGGCCGGATGTGGTGATTGGCGTGGGGGGGTATGCCAGCGGCCCCTTGTTGCGGGTGGCCACTTCAATGAAAATCCCCACGCTCATCCAGGAGCAAAATTCATTTCCCGGAATCACCAACCGCCTTCTGGCCAACAGGGTCAACAAAATATGTGTGGCCTACCACGGCATGGAGCGATGGTTCCCCAAAGACAAAATTATCATCACCGGCAATCCTGTGCGCCCTGAGGTTTGCAAGCTCGAAGGAAAGCGTGCGCGCGCAGTAGAGCACTTTGGTTTGAGGCCGGATGTGCCCGTGTTGCTGATTATTGGGGGCAGTCTCGGTGCCCGAACCTTAAACGAAAGCGTTTCCGCCGCCTTGACCCGACTTAAATCAGAGAACATCCAGATCATCTGGCAAACCGGTAAGGCCTATGCCGGGCAGGCGGAAGAAGAAGTGGTGCGCAACGGGGCAGCCAACGTGAAAGTGTATGAGTTTATCTCTAGAATGGATCTCGCTTATGCCGCAGCAGATCTGGTGATCAGCCGGGCAGGTGCCATTTCTATTTCGGAATTGTGTGTGGTGGCAAAGCCCGCCATTCTGGTGCCGTCGCCCAACGTAGCCGAAGACCACCAAACGCGCAACGCCGAGGCCCTGGTCAATAACCACGCGGCTTTACTGGTGAAAGATGTTGAAGCCCGAGAGCATTTGATTGACAAGGCCCTTGAGGTGATGAAGAACCCTAAGCAAAGACAAAAATTAACCGAAAACATCGGTCGTATGGCATTTACCAATGCTGCTGAAGCCATTGCAACCGAGGTAATGAGGCTCGCTGATAAGAAATGAACCTGCAAAACCTACATAGCGCGTATTTCATTGGCATTGGCGGCATCGGCATGAGTGCCATTGCGAGGTTTTTGCACCACAAGGGAGTGGCGGTGTCAGGCTTTGACCGCACTCCTTCTGCCCTCTGCAGTGAAATGATCCAAAGCGGAATTGAAATTGTATACAGTGATGCGCAAAGCGCCATTCCGCAAGGATTTCTAGAAACGCCGCTTCAAAACACGGTTGTGATTTACACACCTGCGGTACCTGCATCGCACCCTCAACTACAATGGCTGCACTCAGCAGGCTATCAGGTTATTAAGCGTGCCGCGGCTTTGGCGACCATTACAACGGCTTACCGCACCATTGCTGTGGCAGGCACACACGGAAAAACCACTACGTCGGCCATGCTGGCCCACATCCTTATACACTCGGGCTTGGGCTGTCAGGCCTTTTTAGGTGGTGTAAGTACCAACTATCAGAGTAATCTCATCACTCATCCAACCAGCGATTTAGCTGTGGTGGAGGCCGATGAGTTCGACCGCTCCTTTCATGCGCTTAGCCCGCGTTGGGGAATCATCACATCCGTAGAGGCCGACCACCTCGACATTTATGGCCATGCCGATCAGCTACGTGAAGCCTTTGAAGGATTTGCCCAGCGCATTAACCCCGAAGGGCTGCTGCTGTACAGAGAGGGAATTGGCGACATGCCTTTTGAGGGTGAAGCCCTGAGCTACGGCCTAAGCGATTCGGCCGACATTAAGGGTAGAGAGGTGCACGTGGAAAACGGAACTTTTGTTTTTGATTTACATATCAATAATGAACATTTTCAAGGTCTTGAACTGGGTCTGCCAGGTCGCCATAACGTAGAAAATGCCGTGGCCGCTGCCGGAATTGCGCGTGAGCTGCAGGTGAGTGAAGACGCGATTCGCGGTGCCCTCTCAAGTTTCAAGGGAGTAAAGCGCCGTTTTGAGCGCTATGATGTGGGCCCAAACAGGGTGTTTATTGACGATTATGCTCATCACCCAACCGAGGTGCGCGCCTGTGGACAAGCCGTGAAGGAACTCTATCCGGAGCGCGAAATCACAGTTGTTTTTCAACCACATCTATACTCACGAACGCGCGATTTTGCCGCTGAGTTCGGTGCTGCATTGTCGCAATTTCACCGTGTGATACTGCTTGATATCTACCCGGCAAGAGAAGAGGCCATTCCCGGGGTAAGCTCCGAGATGATTCTTGCCCATGTTGATGCTCCGTCCAAAGAAATCCTGCAACGGGATGCCCTTTTAGAAGATTTGCGAAACACACCGCCCGATGTATTACTCACACTCGGTGCAGGGGATATTGACCTTCTTGTTGAACCCATTGCCCAATTCATAAAGGCTTTATGAAATGGATGAAGAAAATAGCGCCCCTTGCAGCTACACTCGTGTTGTTGGTGGTTCTGGGCTTTGTAACGCGTCACCAAAACCAGATGCCCTGTAGAGGTGTAGAGATCCGCATTTCGTCGTCGGCAGGGATGTACTTCCTTGACCGTGACGACGTATATCATCAGTTGCTCAATGCAGCGGATAGCGTAGAGGGACGCCCGATGATCAGCATTGATACACGGCACATTGAAGGTGTTATTGCGGCCATGCCTGAGGTTAAAAAGGCCGATGTGTATAAAACCATTGATGGTCAATTGCGAGTACATGTCGATTTGCGTGTGCCCGTAGCCCGTGTGCTGCATCCCAACGGAACATCTTTTTACATTGATGAAGACGGAGAAATGATGCCGCTTTCACCTCGATACATGGCGCGGGTACTGCTGGTGAACGGCAATATCAGGCAAGGATCAATCAACACATTTACAGAGTTTCCTGTAGCTGATGAATGGGAAAATCAGCGCAGCGAATTGTTTGAACTGGCGTCGTTTATTCGTGCAGACCCCTTCTGGAGCGCACAGATTCAACAAGTGTATGTTAACGAAAACATTGAATACGTGTTGATTCCAAGGGTTGGAAATCATGAAATTCACTTCGGCAACCTAAGCGATGTTGAAACCAAATTTGCTTGTCTTAAAGCCTTGTACGAACAGGTGTTAAGTAAATCAGACTGGAATCAATACCGGCTCATCAACCTCAAATACAAGAACCAAATCGTTTGCAGCAAAAAATAATCACATGGAATCACCAGAAATCATTGTCGGACTAGACATCGGAACCACCAAAATTGCCTGCCTCGTAGGCCGCAAAACGGAATTCAACAAAATTGAAATCATCGGCTACGGAAAATCCGAATCGGTCGGGGTTTCGCGCGGTGTTGTTTCCAACATTGAAAAAACCGTTCAATCCATCAGGGCTGCTGTACAGCAAGCCGAAGAGCAGAGCGGTGAAGAGATCAAGGTGGTAAGCGTGGGAATTGCCGGTCAGCACATCAAGAGCTTGCAGCACCGCGGTATTCACACGCGCAACAGCCTGGATGACGAAATTGGCCAAAAGGATGTGGATGCCCTCATAGATGATATGTACAAACTCGTTATGCTTCCCGGCGAGGAGATTATTCACGTGCTTCCACAGGAGTATATTGTGGATAGCGAGCAGGGAATCAAAGACCCGGTCGGTATGTCGGGCATTCGATTGGAGGCCAATTTCCACATCATCACTGGTCAGATTGCTGCTGCCAAAAACATCTACAAGTGCGTTCACAAGGCCGGTTTGGAGGTGGCCGATCTCGTTCTGGAGCCACTGGCATCATCAGAGGCCGTGCTCAGTGAGGAGGAAAAAGAAGCAGGTGTGGTCCTGGTAGATATTGGTGGCGGAACCACCGACATCGCAATTTTCCAGGACGGAATCATCCGCCACACTGCTGTGATTCCTTTCGGTGGTAATGCCATTACCGAAGACATCAAAACCGGCTGCACCATCATGAAGAAGCAGGCCGAGCTTCTCAAGTGCAAGTTTGGATCAGCCATCAGCCACGAAAGCCAGAGCAATGAAATTGTGTGCATTCCGGGTTTACGGGGACGTGAGCCCAAGGAGATTTCGCTCTACAACCTCTCAAGCATTATTAGAGCACGTGCCGAAGAAATCATTGAACATGTGTACTACGAAATCAAGAGCTCGGGCTTTGAAAAGCAACTCATTGCGGGCATCGTTGTAACAGGTGGCGGCGCCAATCTGCGCCATATCAACCAGCTATTTGAGTTTGTAACCGGTATGGACACTCGTATAGGGTATCCCAACGAACACCTCGGGAAAAACTCTATTCAGAACCTGGCAAGCCCCATCAACTCAACGGGAGTCGGCTTGGTTATCAAGGGCTTTCATCGTTACAACCGTCCTAAGCTGGAAGAAACCACAGTAAAAAGTCATTCGGTGAAGCGCAACGGTAACTTCCTCGAAAAAATTGTAGCCATAGGCCGTGAGTGGCTTGAAGATGGCGGAGAGCAATAATAAAACACGAAACAGTCATTAACCACAAAAACAGATACAGTTATGAAATTTGATTTGCCTAAAGACCAAAGTTCTATCATCAAGGTGGTAGGCGTTGGCGGCGGTGGCGGAAATGCTGTGAAGCACATGTATGATCAAGGCATCAAAGGCGTTGATTTCCTTGTGTGCAATACAGATGCACAGGCCCTCGACAGCAATCCGGTACCCACAAAGATTCAACTTGGCTCAAGCCTCACCGAAGGGCGCGGCGCCGGAAGTATTCCTGAAGTTGGCCGAAATGCCGCCGTTGAGAACATTGACGACGTGAAAGCCATTCTCGAGAAGAACACCCACATGGTGTTTATCACTGCGGGTATGGGCGGCGGAACCGGTACAGGTGCCGCTCCTGTCATCGCGCAGGCAGCGAGAGATATGGGTATTCTCACCGTGGGAATCGTTACCATGCCCTTTACTTTCGAAGGTAAGAAGCGAAAACTTCAGGCCGATGCCGGAATTGAAGCCATGCGCAAAGCAGTAGATACGCTGTTGATTATCAAAAACGACAAGCTTCGTGAGATAGGCGGAAATCTCAAGCTAAAGGATGCCTTTGCCAAAGCTGATGATGTATTGGCTACAGCGGCCAGAGGGATCGCAGAAGTAGTGTCGGTAACGGGAGACATCAACGTGGACATGAATGATGTAAACACGGTGATGCGCGACAGTGGTGTGGCCATCATGGGATCGGCGTGGGCCGAGGGTGAAGATCGCGCAATGGTTGCCGTGCAGAATGCGCTTGAGTCGCCTCTGCTCAACGACAACGACATTCGAGGAGCACGCTACGTGCTGCTCAACATTACCTATGGAAACGACGATGTGTCTATGGATGAGATCACCGAGATCACTGATTACATCCAGGATGCGGCGGGCTCTACCGCGGATGTTATATGGGGTCATGCTATGGATGAATCGCTTGGAGAGAAGCTGAGTGTAACGGTGATTGCCACCGGCTTCAAACACAAACTCACTCCTGATCTTGAACCTGAAGAGCCCAAAAAAGTAGTACACGAACTCACCGATAAGACCGATCATACTCCGGTGGGAAATGCCATTCATACACCTATTACCAAGCCAACCGGGGTGGCTGAACCACCTCCTGCAGAGAGCACAACTACGCAGGCTGAACAGGAAGAGCCTTTTCTGAAAACGCAGGATTCTCCAACAACACAGATGCCGCTTTCGTTTGGTGACGAGGAATCATCGGATGAGCCGTATTTGCGTCAATCCAATCGTGAGCAAGAGTCGGTTAACTCCCAGCGGCAGGAAGAATCGCAGCCTGAGGAGACACCTCAGCGCAAGGTGTACACCCTGGAGGATGAGCTGCCTGAACTTAGCAATGAGGTGGTATCTGACGACTCAGAAAAAATGCCCACGCAAATGGAAGAACCTCAGCAAGCACCTTCCATGAGTCGTGAGGAAATCCAGAAGATAAGCATGCAGCGTATGCAGCACATTCGTGAAGTAACATCCAGACTCAGAACTCCTTCTGGGTTGACCGACCTGGAAGACGAGCCGGCATACAAGCGCAGAAATATACGACTCAATGAACCACCGCATTCATCTGAAAGCAGTGTTTCGCGCTATTCATTGTCCGAGGATAATGAAGAAGAAGGGCGTTCCGAACTTCGTCAGAATAATTCCTTTCTCCACGATAATGTTGACTAGGTGATGGCACTTGTAGATCAGATTAACGAAGACATCAAAACCGCAATGCGCGCAAAGGACCGCCACACGCTGGAAGCTCTTCGCGCCATCAAGGCTGCTCTTCTTTTGGAAGGCACCAAGGCGGGCGCAGATGATGAAATACCTGATGACGTAGCCAACAAAATGCTGCAGAAACTGCACAAACAACGCGTGGAAGCCGCCGGAATTTTCCGCCAGCAGGGCAGGGAAGACCTTGCCTCAGATGAGGAAGCCCAGGCAGCAGTTATTGAAAACTACCTGCCGGAAGCCATGAGCGAAGATGAAGTTCGCAAGGTGGTTGCCGGAATCGTATCAAACGTGGGTGCAACTTCTATGGGCGATATGGGCAAGGTAATGGGGGCTGCTACCAAGGAGTTGGCCGGAAAAGCCGACGGTAAATTGATATCACAAATAGTACGCGAGTTGCTCCAAAGCTAAATCTGACTTTGTGGTTAAGGTCAGAAAAGGTCGCTCCTGTATGGGGGCGACCTTTTTTATTTGCGCAGCTTATTGCAACTTAATAAACCGAGCGTGCCACACTTGCTTTTCGGTCTGGATGCGCAACAGGTAAGGCGCAGAAGGGAGGTTGCTTACTGAAAATGTGATGTTTTCCCCTGCCCGGGAATGCGGCAAAGTGAAGCGATGAACCAGACGCCCTGAGAGGTCATAGCAATCGACGGTAATAATAGCCTCCGCTTCTTTGGTTCGAATGTTTAAAAAATCGGTTGCCGGATTGGGCCACAATACGAAAGAGTCTGCAGAAGCGAGAGCAGGCGGTAGAGGGGTTACGATAGAGTCACAAATACCGAAGCCGTACTGCGGATCGGTGATGTCGAAAAAATCCAACAAATGACTTAGCATATAACATGGGCGATCTTTCGCAAATTGCCTGATTAACTCAACTTCACTGTTCCAAACTTCAACACTGGCCGGATAGCGCCATCGTGCAATGTGCTCAGGCATTACCGGTGCTAAAATGCTCACTATGCTGTCGGTAAGGTGATTGATGTTCTCTTCTGTAAAGCGATTCAGCATCAGGTATTCAAATCGATCCAGAAAAAGCTCTTTGAAACCATCGTTTTGAAGTAACGAGCGCAAAAACAAAGTAGAACCGGGAGGGTTGGGCCATGCCGGGCCGTCTTCAGCGGTTGCGTGCTCCATTGAATTGAATTCCGGATAAATCAGGCAGGCATCATTGTCAAAATATATCCAGCGCCAAAAAGGAGAATCTATTTCATGGCGCCAGAATCGGTTGTTGTTTCCCGGCCAATCATACACGCCAATGAAAATTTTAGTAATGAAATAATCAAGTAAACTCGACAGGTCGAAATGACTGATGACATGAGTATAGTGCTCCTGATTAGAAAGGTCATGTGACTCGAGGTATTCGAGTAAGTTTTGAAATGCTGATGGACTACCCATTGAGGCTTGCGTCCAGTCTGACATAATTGTGAGGTGATCCCCGGAAGCATCTGCGTTTGCAGTGTAGTTGAGGAACCTGTGATCCAGACGATCGCGAAAATTCATGATGCCCCAAAACTCCCCATTGATGAAAACTACGGCAGGTCGGTAGTCTTGTTTTTCCAGCTCCAATCCTTCAGCCAGCAAGGATGACAATCCATCGGCGAAATAATTAAAAGGAAAATCGTTACCGCTTTGACGAAGCATGATCCTTTCATATTGACCGACATCACGCCAGGGAAAAAACGCATAGTCCAAGGTGCCTTTTCCGTACTGGTTGCGAGCATAGAGTCTGAGTGACTTGAGTGGCAATGAACGGGAGCTGTGCCCGTGAATACGAATGCCAATTTGTTGATTCAAGGCAATGGAGCCGTCACTTTCAAACAAGGTGAGATGTGCGGGCCTTTCCCAGTCTGATCCTTTTCCGAAAAAGTTTCCGTGGCCCCACCAGAAGGTGCCATAGGTTTCTTCGTCTGCGGCCCGTCCGGGTGTATAGATGCCGTAGTCGTAGTCAAAGAGATTCAGCGAATCCGTGACGATAGAGACAATGGGAAGTCCGTTGAACCTGCTTTCAATATTTTCGTCCACCAGGTAGGTGTTTGTGTAAAGGGGCGAGGCGGCCGTACCGTTTAAGAAGGATTGTGCTTTTACAACCGTTCCCTTGAATACCTGACCGTCAGGAGCTATCCAATGATAAGGGTGACTCGCGTTGGAGGCTGTGGTTTGTATGCTGCTCAGGTTGTTGGCTTCATCGGTGCGATCCTGAACGGCAATAGGGCTTTCGTAGGGAATAGCGGTGGTATCCGGATCACTGCCATCCAAAGTATAGAAAATTTGTGTTTCCGGGTCGGACTGGTTGATGGTGAGGTTAAAAGGCTCGTTAAAAAGTCCGGAATTGGCAGAAAACATGAGGGTGTCCCAGGGTGGTGTGTAGAGGATGCCTTCGTTGTTGCTGAATCCCGGTGTGCCACTCACAAAGGTAGTCCAGCTATCACTACCGTCCGGCAGCCGGCCGTAACTGTGATTGGTGAGCATTTCAACGGGAGGAATGAAGTCAATAGCCTGGCCGTCGGCATCGCTCAGCAAAATGGTTTCACCCTCAATGCTTATGCTGAAATTTGTATGTAATTCGCCTTCAGTGCGGTCTTTGCCTGAGGCAAATACAATCAGGAAATCACCGGGCGGAATGGGTGCCGACGGAAAAGTCCATTTGCTCAGATCCGAAGGATTGTCTGTAATACGGTAACCTTCAAGGTTGATCGTGTCGCTGCCCGCATTGTACAGTTCTATCCAGTCTTCATGGTCACCGTCTTCGTCAGCGAGTGAGAAAGCGTTGGACGACATCATCTCGTTCAGCTTGATGTCCTGAGTGTGCGCAATATTCGGATACGAGCACCAGAAGCATACCCAGGCAATAGAAAAGGTCTTTTCAGGGAAAGTCATCAGAAAGCAATGCAAAGATAATGTTTCCGGTAGTCTGCAAGTTATGCCGTTGGGTGAGTGATGGGCAATACGCTGAATGCTTAGAAAGTTTACCTTCGCACAGGCTAGATTCTTGCTGTTGCCAGTTGCGGAAAATGCCTGGTGATTACTTTGCTGGCTCAATAATCAACTCACAGAAATACAGATTGTTTGTTTTGATTATTTCCGGTTTTAAGCAACCTGAACCTTGTTTGTTTGTTACGTAGAATATGACCACTGCTGAACTTATTGAATCGAATCGCGCACTTGAGCAGGTAAGAAGTCACCTGAATAGTGTAAGCGAAATGGCCATTGATCTCGAGTTCGACAAGAACAGGTTTCGCTATGGATTTAATCTGTGCCTGATGCAGATTGCCACTCCGGATGATTGCTTTTTGGTGGACCCGCTCTCCCCGGATCTAAATGTAGCCAATCTTTTTCCGGCCCTGGAGAATGCTGCTACCGAAAAGCTTGTGTTTGCCTTTGGCGAAGACCTGCGGCTATTGCACCAACTTGGCTGTTTCCCAAAAGCCCTGTACGACCTCAAAACGGCCGCCAGCCTGCTGAACTATCCCCCTGCCTCGCTCACTGATTTGCTCCGTCAGATTATCGGGGTAGAAGTGGGAGCGTCGGCCCAAAACAGCAATTGGTACAAAAGGCCGCTTTCCGAAAAGCAAATTCATTACGCCGCCGATGATGTGCGCTTTCTTGGGGCGCTTCGCAATCAGATAGACACCGAAGCGGATCAACTAGGAATACGAGACTGGATTGAAGAGGAAAATGAGCGTTTAAATACCGTTTCCTTTGCAGATCTGCCTGAATCAGTTGCTTTCAGAAAAAAAGACATGGCGGGCTTGAGTGAATTTACATGGCATGTATTGAAGGCGCTTCTTGAGTTTCGAGAGGAAGTGGCAAAATCGGTTAACCGGCCCTCATTTCAGGTGATTCATAAGGATTTGCTCGCGGCCATTGCGGTTGATCCATCAGCATTAAAGCAATGGAGCAATACGCGAATGGTGCACAGGGCTGCGCACAACCCGGACGTTAAAAAGAGAGTCGAAGAAGTGCTGGAACAGGCCAGGGCAGAGGCGCATAGCCTCGGCTTGTCGTTGGGTAAGCCCGCCATTCCCAAACTCAGCCCCGAAGAGTACAAACGTTTCCGCGAACAGCGCGACATGCGCGAAAAGATAAAGCGGGATGTTTTTACTCCTGTAAAGAGCAGGTTGGTGGAGCAATACGGTGAGCACGCGGCCACTTTTATGCTAAGTAACCGGGCCATTGACGATTTGCTCATAGGAAATGGTGAACGATTGCCTGAGTACCGGCGTCATTTGCTTACGCAGATTGGCGACGATTTGGGTCTTGACGTGCGGCCGTACCTCGGTTAATGACCGGATTCCGTTTCGAGCTTAAAGCCAATGCCATGAATGTTGGTGATTTTCAGGCTTTCATCCAGGCTCAGGTACTTGCGAAGTTTGCTGATAAATACATCCAGGCTTCGTCCCACAAAATAATTGTCGTCTCCCCACACCAAATTGGTCAGTAGTTCTCGCTCAATCACTTTATTGGGGTGTTCGCAAAGGAGTTTGAGGACTTCTGCCTCCTTGCGCGTAAGAACCTTTTCAAAGCCGTCGGCCCGCAGTTCAAAGTCGTCGTACGAAAAGGTGTATTTGCCCAATTGAAAGATTTGTTTTCGCTCCTTTTCCTCCGAGTTGCCTCGCGTTCGTTTTAAAATAGCTTCAATACGCAACAGGAGCTCCTCTTTGCCGAAAGGTTTGGTGATATAGTCATCAGCACCGGCTTTAAATCCGGTAACCTTGTCGTCCATCATGCCTTTGGCAGTGAGAAAAACAATAGGTACTTCGCTGATTTTGCGGATGTCGCGCGCCAGCTCAAAACCATCCTTCCTCGGAAGCATCACGTCCAACACGCACAAGTCGTAGCTGTTTTCATTGAAGTATTTGAGGCCTTCTTTGCCATCTTTGCACAGGTGCACGTCATAGCCGGCTGCTTTGAGGTTGTCTTGCACCACAAAACCCAGACTCAGGTCATCTTCAACGAGCAGCACGGTTGCTTTAGCCATGGTTATGGTTTCGTTTTAAAGGGAGAGATACCACGAAAGTGGTTCCTTTTCCTAATTGACTTTCAACGCGAATATTTCCTTTGTGTTCCTGTACCATGAGTTTTACGTAGTAAAGTCCCAGTCCAAAGCCTTTTACGTCGTGCACGTTACCGGTTGGTACGCGGTAGAACTTGTCAAAAATGTACCGTTGCGACTCTTTCGGGATCCCCACACCCCTGTCGCTTATGACCACTTCAAGCTTTCCGTTGCGATTGCTGGTTTTGATGGTAATTTCAGGGTTTTCGGGAGAGTACTTTAATGCGTTGTCCAGTAGGTTGTATAACACATTGGTGATGTGAACCACGTCAGCCATAACTTCGGCTTGCTGTGCATCCGGGTAGTAGTGGAGTACGCCGCGATGCTCCTGAAGATTCAGGGTGAAGGAGTCGGCGGTTTCACGGATGATATGGTGCATGTTAAGTGGTTCAAACTTCAGTTCGATGTTCTCGTGATCCAGCGCTGCGAGTTGCAAGACTTTCTCGACCTGTGTTTTAAGTCGGTTGTTTTCGCTGTGAATGATCTTAGCATATTGTTTGAGACGTTCGGGCTGTGATACAATCGCTTCGTCCATAAGAACTTCGCTCGAAAGAGAAATGGTGCTGATGGGGGTTTTCAGCTCGTGGGTCATGTTGTTGATGAAATCGGTTTTCATTTCAGACAGCCGCTTTTGCTTGAGAATCACATACACCGAGTACCCGAAAAAGACAAACAAAATACTGATGAGTGAAGTAAAAAACGCCCATGCTCCGTAACGGGTATCTCCCTGGCCGGGTTCAAAAACAGGACGGTTGGGAAAGTACACGCTGAAGTAATGCCCATCGCGATCCCATTTGATATCAGGCGAGCGCGAGCTTCCTCCCTGTGCGGTATCCGAGGCTATATCCACAAACTTTCCGAACACAATCGAGTCGTTGAAACAATCGTAAATGCCGTACTCAAAATCCTCCTGGATATTGCGTCGTTGAAATTCTGAACTAAGAAGACTTTCAAGCAGGTACGGGTGGAGGGTGTCGTTGATGGCCACCGTGTAAAAGTTGGGTTTCACCTGTTTTACAGCTTGAAAAAGCTCTGCTGGGTCATTGGTGATGGTGAGTATTTCATCGGCCACATTCGAAAGTGCGATGACCACGCGATCGTTGAATCGCTTTTCGTCAGCCATACCTTGTTCATTTCTCAGGTCCAACTGCGTTTCTTTTACGCGAAAGGCTTTATCGAGCCAGTACACCTGAGAAATAACAATTCCCACCACCGATATGATGGCCAGCACAACCAATATCCGTATCGCGCGAACGTTCACCATCCAAAGTTAGCAATAGTAATCGGTCAATCCACCAGCTCTCTGCGGTACTCAGAACGTGACCGTATCCGTGTATCATTGGGCTAAACCCAATCTCCCCGCCAGATAACGATGCAGTCTTAGAATATTTTTCTTTTGCTCCATTAGTTCAGCGCCTGTGGTATAAGCTGTTCGTATGGTGCGCAATGACGGAAATCGAAGGCGACCGTGAGCCATCGAAAACATCCAGGTTAAGTCGAGGTAATTGGCCATAATGTTGAGCTTTTCGTGTAACATAGCGTGTTTCATTTTGAAGCCAAAACGCTGAAGCGTGCTGCTGCTGAAAAAGTATGAGCTTCCGCGAATTTGAACTTCCCGTGGAATCTCGCCTGATTCAAGTTTTTCGATCAATCTGAGCAAACCAGAAGTGTAATAGTACAGCACCTTCCATTTGAACCTTGCTCCTTGAGGAGTGCCTCGCATCACAAAAAAATAGTCGAAAGTCGTACCGTTGTGCAGGTCGTGGCGGTTCATTGTGGGCATGTAAACCAGCAACATGGGCGATAGGTAAGAATACACGCCCAATAGGGTAAAGATGGGTGTAACAAGCCATTGCATCACCGGTACCAACAAAAAGAATAGCAAATAAGCCGGTGGCCAGTTGCTGGCCAGTACAATCCACAAAAGTGTAATTGCCAACATTGCCAGTGCCATGATGCAGGCAAAAAACCATTGCAATGCTGCGGGCAATTGGTAGTAGGCGTGTTGTGGGCGCTCCGGTTTCATGTTGCAATACGCTGGTGGGTCGGTGAATATCGCGTATCTTTTCGGCATGAGAAAATGGTGTGCTCGATTGTTGTTGCCAGGAATGGTGCTGATTTTCGGTCAGGATATTTTCGCACAACATATACTGTTGCTCGAGAAAGAGAACTCCAGCAAGCGCATTCGCTTCAGGGTGGGCGATGATATCGCTTTTCGGCTGTATGGAGAGAGGACTGTTTTCAGGGGCAAGATAGAGCAACTTGCTGATCAGATTATGGTGGTCGAAGGGCAGGCTTTTGAGTTGGATAGTGTTTCAAAAGTATTGAATTACAAGCCTTTTGCGGCCACTCAAATGATATCTAAATCAGCCTTTTTGGCAATTCCCCCGATGTTGCTTTTTACCGTTTTGCACAGGGGCATTAACACCGGTGAGCAGCCCTTGGTAGATGAAAATTCATTGTACGTGATGGGTGTTTTTGCCGGCATCGGAACTGTACTTTTTCCTTTCAAATCGAGAAAGTACCGCATGCATAAGAATTGGAATCTCCGGGTGTTGGATGTTACACCGGGCTGAGGGTGTCATCCGTCTATTTAATATCGTGCACCCACAACAAATGCTTTGGAAGACCTGGTATGTTGGCTTTCGGCAATAAGAACATAGGTGCCGGATGACAAACCTCGCGTAAGGAACTGTGCGGTTGCGAACATGCTGATATTTACTTCTTCCATAGGAAGGACAAACCGCCCCGTCACATCCGCTATGCCCATTTTGAGATTCCCGCCAGGGTACTCATCCAATGACACGTTGATCACATCTGTTGCAGGAACGGGCCAAATGCTCATCTGGATTTGAGTAGATCCGGCGAAGTATGTATTGGCAAGCATATCCAGAGAGTCGCAAACTCCGAGTGGATAGTAGGCTGGCTGGATGTCTAAAAAATTAACTAGTTGCAGCAGAGAGGCGCAGGGTCTTTCATCCACAAAATGTCTGAGCTTATCCATTTCCTGCAGCCAGACTTGCTGCGAAGCAGGGAATTGCCAGCGTTTTACATGCTCATCCATCACCGGGCCAATGAGACCTGCAATGCTGTCAATCATTGGATGAACAACTTCCGGCTGAAAGTCATTCAGTACGCGTTGGATAAAGCGCTGGTAAAAAGCCTCCTTAAAGACGTTGTTTTGAAGCAGCTTTTTAAACAAACGGATGCTTAATTCAGAGTGATGCCAGTACAGATTACTCTCCTGTGTGGCGTGTACAAAGGCATTAAAATGTGGTTCGCGCATGGCCCTGTCGTTGTCGCGAAAGGCCCAGCGAAAAAGGTTGTCATCTGCGGTATTGTTCCAAACGCGTATGTTGTTTCCCGGCCAATCTGTAACTGCCGTATAGATCCGCATAGTGACATAATCCAGATAGTTGTCGAGGTCAATTTTGTCGATAATGTACTGGTAGTGTTCAGGATAAGCGGGGTTGTGGTCTGCCACGTAGTCCATCAGGTTTAAAAAAGCAGTATTGGAGCCGTGAACCTGTGCATACCAGTTGTCCACTATTGTGAGGTCATCGGGATCAACGCTCTCCACAGCTTCAAAATAATTTTCGTCCATGTAGTCGCGCATGTTCATGATGCCCCAAAATTCACCGTTGACGAAAAGCACGGAAGGCCTGTATTCCTGGCGGGCAATGTTGCAGTTTTCAATCATCAGTGCAGATAGTGCATCGGTGCAGTAGGTGGTGTTGAAATCATTGCCGCTGTTGCGAAGAATAATTCTGCGGTAGTGCGAAACCGGGCGCCAGGGAAAAAAATCGTAGTCCAGTTCGTTGTTACCGTAGAGATTTCTTGCGTACAGTCGAAATGACTTGATGGGAAATTGTCTGCTCCCTCCTCCGTGAATGCGAAGTCCCACTTGTTGCTCCATCCCAACCGAACCATCGGGTTCAAGCAGGGTGACATGGGCGGGGCGCTCCCAGTCCATTCCGCTGTTGTTGTAGTTTCCGTAACCCCATTCTATGGGAAGGTCCGGGTTTTCGTCGTGTGTAATGCCCGGAACCAACAGCCCTGTTTCGTAGTCGAAAAGGTGCATAGAGTCTGTAGCAATCGAAATGACAGGCAGGTTGGGGTATCGCTCAAGTATGCTATCGTTCACGAAATAACTCTTCGCGTACACCACCGATTTGGGTTCGCTGCCCGAGAAAACCCTCGCTTTTAGAACTGTGCCTTTGAACACTTGCCCAATGGGAGGTTGCCAGCCAAGACTGACATATGTTTCAGGAGTGTTGGTTGGTATGGTGGATATACTGTTGGGCTCAGATGTACGGTCGTCAATGAGCATGAAACCCGGCCAAACGGGGTCTTCTGGGGTGGGGTCGCTACCGTTTAGAGTGTAGTGAATATTGTGGTTGCCGTCCAGGTTGTTGAGATGAAGTTCAAAAGGTGCCGGATACAGGCCTGAAGGGTGGCTAAAACTGATTTCATCACTTAAATCAGGGGCGAGCTCTCCCGATAAATTTGAAAAGCCCGGGGTAGAAACGCCAAACATCACAAGGTTTTCATCGCCGTCGGGAAGCCGTCCAACGCTCTGATCGGTAATCATTTCGTACGGGGGTAGAATGTCAATAACGACCCCTTCTGCATTGCTGAGAATCAATAGCTCTCCGGAAATATTGACACCGAAATTTGTGTGAAGTTCAGTTTCTTGTCTGTCTTTACCTGAAGCGAAAATCAGCAAAAACTCACCCGGCGCGAGTAAACGTTCAGGAAAAATCCACTTATCAAGCTCTTCAATATCATCGGACACCCGGAATCCGTCAAGGTTCACGGTGTCCTGACCATCGTTGTACAGCTCAAACCAATCCTCATAGTCGCCATCCATATCTGCAATGGTCGTGGCATTGGAGGACATCATTTCATTGATTACAATGCTTTGAGCCTGTGCTGATGGAGCGAAAGCTAAAGTCAAAGAGATGATAAACAGACAAAAAGATATACTCTTCGGAGTGTACATTGGCTTGTGCCAAATTTACGGAGAAATGAAATGGCATAAAGATGCGTTCAACGGTGCTCGTTTTGGAAATCTTAAGCAACGTGAGGATGGCTCAGCACAATACTTTAGTACCTTGCCGCAATCAGAGATTATTTCATGCCGAACCAACTCAACAAGAAAAAGAACCTGAGAATACAAGCCTTTGCCGTGGCTGTAGGTTTTGGGTTGTTGGTGGTGAAATTCTCGGCGTGGCTGATTACCGGCTCCAATGCAATCCTTTCGGACGCGTTGGAGTCTGTGATTAATGTGCTTGCCGGACTGGTTGCGTTGTTCAGTATCTACTATGCATCGCGGCCCCGCGACAGCGACCATCTGTACGGCCACGGCAAAATGGAGTTTATTTCGTCTGGATTTGAAGGAACGCTTATCCTGGTGGCAGGACTGATTATCATCGGAAAAGCGGTGTATAATTTCGTTTTTCCGCATGAAATTGAGGCCCTCGGCACCGGCATTTTGCTTACTGCGGCGGCCGGTCTTGTGAATTTTTTATTGGCCTGGATGCTGATACGCCAGGGGCGTGCCGGGCATTCGCCGGCTATGGAAGCGGATGGCAAGCATTTGCTCAGCGATGGTTTCAGCACGCTGGGTATGCTCATCGGTTTGTTGCTAATATGGTTTACAGGAAAGCTCTGGATTGACAATATCGTGGCGCTGATGTTCGGTTTGCTGTTATTGCGAATGGGCTACAAAGTATTGCGCTCTGCTTTGGCCGGTATTCTGGATGAAACAGACCGCGAGCTTGTTGAGGGGTTTATGAAGGTGCTTCGGCAACACCGAAAAGACGACTGGATAGATATACACAACTTTCGAATCATCAAGTTTGGTGGTCAGCTTCATGTGGATTGCCACCTCACCTTGCCGTGGTATTATAGTATTGAGGAAGGCCACCGCGTAGTGGACGAAATAGAACAGCTTGTGAATAGCGAGATGAACAGGCAGGTTGAGCTTTTTATCCATGTAGACCCCTGCCTTGAGAGCTCATGTGCCATTTGCGCAAAGGCAGATTGTGAAGTGCGCAGGCATCCGATCGTAAAGCGTATGGATTGGACGACCGATGAGGTGTTAAAAAACAGCCGCCACGGCTCTCCCGACAACAAATAAAAAGGGCTGCCCGGAATGAGCAGCCCCTTTCAGATGGTATGGGTGCGATTCGATTACATCATGCCCGGCATTCCGCCGCCGCCCATAGGGGGAGCAGGGTTTTCCTCGGGGATGTCAGAAATTACACACTCAGTGGTAAGGAGCATTCCGGCAATAGATCCGGCATTCTCAATAGCCACACGTGCCACTTTGGTGGGGTCAATCACACCGGCAGCAAGCAGGTTTTCATAGACTTCGGTGTGTGCGTTGAAACCAAAGTCATCTTTTCCTTCGCGTACTTTTTGAATCACGATTGAACCTTCGCCACCGGCGTTGGCTACAATCTGACGCAATGGCTCCTCAAGTGCCCGGCGAACAATGCTTACTCCGGTATTCTGGTCGGCATTTTCTCCGGAAAGTTTTTCCAGTGCATCAATGGCGCGGATAAAGGCCACCCCACCACCGGGGATGATACCTTCCTCTACAGCGGCGCGGGTTGCGTGCAAGGCGTCATCAACGCGGTCTTTTTTCTCCTTCATTTCAACCTCAGAGGCGGCTCCTACATACAGTACAGCCACACCGCCGGCCAGTTTGGCCAATCGCTCCTGCAACTTTTCTTTGTCATAGTCGCTGGTGGTGGTTTCAATCTGTGCTTTGATTTGGTTTACGCGTGCCTCAATGGCGGTTTTCTCGCCTACACCGTTTACGATGGTTGTGTTGTCTTTGTCAATGCTCACCTTTTCGCACTGACCGAGGTCGGCGAGGCTGGCATCTTCCAAACGACGGCCTTGCTCTTCAGAAATCACGTTACCGCCGGTAAGAATAGCGATATCTTCGAGCATGGCTTTGCGACGATCACCAAATCCGGGAGCTTTTACAGCCGCAATTTTCAGCGAGCCACGGATTTTGTTCACTACCAAAGTAGCGAGTGCCTCGCCTTCAACATCCTCAGAAATAATCAACAGCGGACGGCCGGTTTGAGCTGCTTTCTCAAGGATGGGAAGCAGGTCTTTCATTACCGAAATCTTCTTGTCGTAAATCAGGATGAAAGGATTGTCCAATTCGGCAATCATTTTTTCGCTGTTGGTTACAAAGTAAGGAGAGAGGTATCCGCGGTCAAACTGCATACCTTCTACTACATCTACGTAGGTTTCGGTTCCTTTGGCTTCTTCAACCGTGATTACTCCTTCTTTCTTTACCTTCTCCATCGCCTCGGCTATCAGTTTGCCGATGGTTTTGTCGTTGTTGGCCGAGATGGTAGCAACCTGCTCAATTTTTGAGTTGTCTTCACCTACCTCTTTGGAGATGTTTTTCAGTTCAGCAGCCACCGCGTTTACAGCCAGGTCAATACCGCGCTTCAGGTCCATGGGATTGGCACCGGCAGCAACATTTTTCAAGCCACCTTTTACGATGGCTTGAGCCAGTACAGTGGCTGTGGTCGTTCCGTCTCCGGCAATATCGGCAGTTTTAGAGGCTACCTCTTTCACCATTTGAGCGCCCATGTTTTCAATGGCATCTTCCAGTTCAATTTCGCGGGCTACGGTCACTCCGTCCTTGGTGATGCTGGGAGCACCAAATTTCTTGTCAATTACTACGTTGCGACCCTTTGGGCCGAGGGTTACTTTCACCGCATTGGCGAGGGCGTCAACTCCTTTTTTGAGTTTGTCCCTAGCGTCGAGGTCAAATGTGATGTTCTTAGCCATGTTGTATGCTTTTTAATTGATTTAACTTGTGTGGATTGGGTTCAGATTAGTTTTCGATGATGCCGAAAATGTCCGATTCACGCATAATCAGGTAACTCTTTCCGTTGAGCTTGATTTCGGTTCCGGCGTATTGGCCGTACATTACCGTATCGCCTTCTTTTACAGTCATGGGCTCGTCGGGCTTGCCTTTTCCGGCGGCGATAACAGTACCGCGCTGTGGCTTTTCCTTGGCCGTGTCGGGAATAATAATTCCGCTGGCTGTTTTCTCCTCAGCCGGAGCAGGTTCTACCAACACTCTGTCGGCTAATGGCTTAACGTTTACTGACATGGTTTTTTCGTTTTATTGAGGTTAAACATTGTTGTTTAAAATGTCATCGCGCGAGAGTCACATTTTGTGCCAATGGGCACAATCTGCAAATTGGTCAGTTGTGGTGTGACGAAGGGGCATAAAAAGCAAAATGCCCGTCGTATTGGACGGGCATTTTGTCAGTTTTTTCAGATTTCGCTACCTGCTATTCTTCAGGGGCGGGTTGTTGGGTGGGCACCGGCTCGTCAATAAACTGACGGCTGCTTGCACTGTCTTGCACGGCAGCTGCCGCAAGGCTCAACACTACCAGCGCAATGGCCAGGCCCCACGTTGCTTTCTCGAGAAAGTCGGCTGTTTTGCGCACACCACCAATTTGATTGGCGCTTCCGAATTCAGATGATAGGCCACCACCCTTTGGGTTTTGAACCAAAATCACCAATACGAGGAACACACACACAAGGATGATCAAGACTCCGATAAATACCGACATGGTTTACTTTTTTGGTTTGGACTCGTCCAGTTTTGCAATAAGGCCGGCAAAGTAAACACTTTTTTCGGGAAATTTCAATGCCAGTTGTTCGTATGCTTTTTTTGCCCGGGCAAGGTCTCCTTGCTTTGCGTAAATGTTTGCCAGCGTTTCAGATACAATGTCGCTGTCGTCGGCCAAACTCATTTTACCCATGTTCACAGGCGAAAAGAAGGAGGCCTGTTTTCGCTCAATTCTGGGCTCGTTTTGAATAAAGCGGTCTATCAGGCTTGAGGTGTCAGCTTCACTTTCAGGTGGAGTAGTGGACGTTGATGCACCGCCCCCCGAAATAAAATCAAGAAACGAAGTTGGCTTTTTTGAGGCTGGCGGAGCAACCACAGCTGGTGGTTCAGGCTCAACTTGAATGGCCGATTCCAATTCGCGCTGATAGGCCAGGGCCGCCACTTCTTTGAGCACCTCTTTTTCGAGGTTGGTGGCATCCAGGGTTTCTTCGGGTTGAGGGTCTTCAATTTGTTCAGGGGCTGATTGGGCCACTTCAGGTTTTTCTGGAGTAGCGGCCAGAGTTTCTCCCTGTAATTCTTCACTCACCTGAGGAGTTAATGGCTCCGCTTCGGTAATGTTGATTTCCTCAGAAATTGTGGGTGTTTCAAGCGTAGCCTGCTCAATGTGCGCAATGGTTTCGCGAAGAGCCGTTTGCATAATGAGCCGATAGAGCACTTTTCGGTCTGATGCGTACACCGCCGTGCGCTTCAATTGTTGGCTAAACGCCGGGTCATCTGCTGTTTTGAGAGCCTTGGCATAAAGCAATTGAAAGGACTGGCACCAGGGATAGGTTTCCATCAAGTGCCTCATCGGCTCGGTGTGTTCCCCGCGCACTTTGCCGGGTTGGGCAATCAATTCATTTATTTCAGTAGTGTTCATTACCAGCTTCCGAGTGATGCGTCAAAGATATCTTGTGTGAGCTGAAAATTGATTTCCTCAATAAGGGCGGCTTCTACATCCTGCAAATCCTGTGTGGTGGGGAAATCCGCAAATCGGCTAAAAGTGCGGTCAAAGTTTTTCTCCTCCTCAAAGGTGTTCACATAAGATACCTTGATAGTGATGGTGAGACGGTTGATTTCGGCAAATTCGTCTGCGGCAATTGCAGCAGGTGCCACATTGTAGCCTGTTACCGAACCTTCAAACTGCAGGTCTCCTTCGGAAACCACCAAATCCAACCGGCTTTGGCCTAGGATGAGCTCTTTCAGTTCCTCCGTAATGGTAAGTCCGTAAGTGGGGTCGGCAAGCGGTGCTATAACTGTAAAGGTTTCTACCGAAAAGGTCTTCGCATCGGCAGGTATATCAGCTCCTGTAAAGGAATAATTTACTTTGCAGTCAGAGAAAAATCCCGCGGCAAAAAGCATCATTAAAATAAGGAGTCGCGGTTGTTGCATAGTGCCTTAGTTAAGGTCGTACTCTTTGATTTTTCGGTAGAGGGTGCGCTCGCTGATTCCCAACTCCCGTGCTGCGTCTTTTCGCTTGTTGTTGTGTTTCTTTAGTGCTTTTTTAATCAGTTCGCGCTCGGTGGCTTCCAGAGAAAGTGATTCTTCAATTTCGATGGGTTCAGGGTAGCGATCAAAAGTGTTTTCATGTTCCCGACTTACTTCGGTTTGGGCGGGCTCCAGCGATTTCCATCCGTCTTCTGATTGGTAGAGCTTCTTGATCAGCGCCATGTCTTCCTTGTCGGGCTGTCCACCTTCCTGCATAATGCCAAGCACCAGTTTCTTCAAATCGTGCAAATCCGATTTCATATCGAAGAGCACTTTGTAAAGAATCTCTCTTTCGCTGAAATCAGCCCCCGACTTTTCGCTGTTCACCACCGCAGGCAGGAGTGAGGCTTGCGAATCGGGCAAGTAGCGAAGTAGCATTTCGGGTGTTACCGTGCGCTCTTCCTCAATCACTGAAATCTGTTCGGTGATATTCTTGAGCTGACGAATGTTTCCGGGCCATGGGTAATTTTCCAGAAGTGATACAGCATCCTGGCTCAATTGAATGCCGGGCATTTTGTATTTGTCGGCAAAATCGGACGCAAACTTTCTGAATATTAGATGTATATCCTCCTTTCGCTGACGCAGAGACGGCAGGTGAATGGGTACCGTGTTCAGTCGGTAGTACAGGTCTTCACGAAAGCGCCCTTTTCGAATGGCTTCGAGCACATTTACATTGGTTGCAGCCGTTACGCGGACATCCGTTTTAATCACCTTCGAGCTTCCAACCTTCATGAATTCACCCGTTTCGAGCACACGCAAGAGGCGCACCTGGGTTTGAAGCGGCAGTTCGGCCACTTCATCCAAAAATATGGTGCCTCCGTTGGCCACTTCAAAGTACCCCTTGCGGGAGTCGTGTGCCCCGGTGAAAGAGCCTTTTTCGTGTCCAAAAAGCTCGCTGTCAATAGTTCCCTCAGGGATGGCGCCGCAGTTTACCGCAATGTACTCTTTGTGTTTTCTGGCGCTCAGGTGGTGAATGATTTGCGGCATGACCTCTTTTCCGGTTCCGCTTTCACCTGTGATAAGCACGGCGAGATCAGTAGGGGCTACCTGCATGGCTACCTCAATGGCCCGGTTCAGTTGTGGGCTGTTGCCGATAATTCCGAATCGTTGTTTGATTTGCTGAATGTTCATGAGGGTACTACTTCTCCTTTGAGTGTTGCTGCTGTACAGTCGTTTACTTTCACGTGGATGTAAGAGCCTTTCAGAAAATCTCCCTTGGGAAAGACCACCATGGCATTTTGTGAATTGCGGCCGCACCATTCCGCATCCGATTTTTTGGACGGTCCTTCAACCAGCACTTCAAAAGTCTTGCCCACCGCACGCTCGTTGCTGGCTTTTCCGTTTTCCAACTGAAGCGCAATGATTTCTTCCAACCGGTGCTGTTTTACTTGCTCGGGCACATCGTCTTCAAATTTTCTTTCAGCCAGGGTTCGTGGACGCTCAGAATACTTGAACATGTACGCAAAATCGTAGGCTACATCTCGCATCAGGCTGATGGTGTCAGCGTGTTCCCCATCTGTTTCACCACAAAAGCCGGCAATAATATCTGTGCTGATGGCGCATTCAGGCATGATGCGACGGATGGCAGCAATCCGGTCCAGGTACCATTCGCGACTGTACCCGCGGTTCATACGCTTTAGCACCGATGTGCTGCCCGACTGCACCGGCAGGTGGATGTACTTGCATATGTTGTGGTACTTTGCCATGGTTTCGAGCACATCGTCGGTCATGTCTTTTGGGTGACTGGTTGAGAAACGAATGCGCATTTCGGGAACAGCAAGGGCAACTTTTTCGAGCAATTGGGCAAAGTTTACCGTGGGTTGTTCGGGGTCAATTACCTCATTCTTTTTGGTGATGTTCCATCGGTAGGAGTCAACATTCTGCCCCAGCAGTGTTACCTCGCGATAGCCTTGGTCAAACATGTATTTTGCCTCGTGCACAATGGTTTCAGGGTTTCGGCTTCGCTCTCTGCCCCGCGTAAACGGCACCACACAAAAGGAGCACATGTTGTCGCAGCCACGCATGATGGAGATAAATCCGGTTACTCCGTTCTGGTCGAGGCGCACCGGGCTGATGTCTGCGTAGGTTTCTTCTCTTGAGAGCAGCACGTTCACCGCCTTTTGTCCGCTTTCTACCTCACCGATGAGGTTAGGAAGGTCGCGGTAGGCATCAGGGCCCACTACGAGGTCAACAATTTTTTCTTCTTCCAGTAAGGTGGATTTGAGCCGCTCGGCCATGCATCCCAAAATACCCACCACCAATCCCGGCTGCCGTCGTTTTCTCGCATGGAAGTGGTGCAGTCGGTTGCGTACTCTTTGCTCGGCATTATCGCGAATGGAGCAGGTGTTAATGAGCACAACTTCGGCTTCCTGTTCATCGCGGGTGGTTGAATAGCCCGCGCCGGTCAATATGGATGCCACGATCTCGCTGTCCGAAAAATTCATCTGGCAGCCATAGCTCTCAATGTAAAGCTTTTTTCCGTTATCCGGTGTGTGGTCAAGGGTGGTTGCTTCTCCCTGACGGCTTTCGTCAATCACTTTGGGTTGCGGGTCAAACATGATATGGCTGGCAAAAAGTTTAGGCCTGCAAAGGTACATATTTTTGACCTTGATCCTGACATTGTGGCAGTGCGGGATTGGGTTCAAAGAGTAGAAAATTTTGCTAAGTTAGGTTTCACATTTTCAACGATGTATAAAAAAACTTTGGAAACGCTGAAGTGTTTTGCCTTACTTTGCAGCCTTCACGGACCAAACAATCTCGCCCTGAAAGGGTATTGTAGCTATGGCAAAAAACCTTGTAATTGTTGAGTCGCCCGCAAAGGCAAAGACCATTGAGGGCTACCTCGGAAAGGATTTCACCGTGAAGTCCAGTTATGGTCATGTGCGTGATCTGGCGTCGAAAGACCTGTCTATTGATATTGAAAACGGATTCAAGCCTGTTTATGAGGTGTCGTCCGATAAAAAGGCTTTGGTCAGCGAATTGAAAAAACTGGCCAAAAGTGCTGAGGTGGTTTGGTTAGCAACGGACGAGGACCGTGAGGGAGAGGCCATTTCGTGGCACCTGAGCGAAACCCTCGGGCTTGACGACAACAAAACCAAGCGAATTGTTTTCAACGAAATTACCAAGACGGCCATAGAGCGCGCCATTGCCAATCCTCGAAAGGTAAACCAGGACCTGGTGAACGCGCAACAGGCCCGGAGGGTGTTGGATCGATTGGTGGGATACGAGATTTCTCCTATTCTGTGGAGAAAAGTACGGCCATCGCTTTCTGCCGGGCGTGTGCAATCGGTTGCAGTGCGACTCATCGTGGAGCGTGAACGCGAAATTCAGGATTTTAAAAGTAGCAGTTCATACCGCGTGGTTGCAAAGCTCGAAACACCGGCGGGCTCTGCTTTCGAAGCCCAGCTTGCCAAGCGCCTGAACAAAGAAGAAGCTGCTGCCTTGCTTAATGTATGTAAGGGTGCTGATTTCTCGGTGACAGATGTGGAGAAAAAGCCAGCGGTGAAAACGCCGGCTGCTCCATTTACCACGTCCACTCTTCAGCAGGAAGCCAGCCGAAAGCTCGGTTATTCTGTGGCACAAACCATGCAACTCGCTCAGCGTCTGTACGAAGCGGGTCACATCACCTATATGCGAACTGACTCAGTGAACCTGAGCGATACAGCCATTCAAGGTGCGCAAAAGGCCATACTGAATATGTACGGTGAAGATTTTTCGAACCCTAAGAAATACGCTACTAGAAATAAGTCGGCGCAGGAGGCTCACGAAGCCATTCGCCCCACAGACCTGAGCAAACCTGCGGTTCAGGCTGAAGCCCGTGAGCAGCGCTTGTACGATCTTATATGGAAGAGAACCATTGCCTCGCAAATGACCGAAGCCCAGCTGGAGCGCACTACGGCCCGCATCAGTATTTCGGGTTCAGGTGAGGAATTGGTAGCCAGGGGTGAGGTGCTCAAGTTTGAGGGATTTCTGAAGGTTTACCTCGAAGGCCGCGACGACGAGCCCGAAGAAGAAGCCAAAGGAATGTTGCCTGCTCTGCAAACAGGCCAGTCATTGAAACTTCAGGAGATGACCGCCACCGAGCGCTTTACACAGCACCCTCCGCGCTACGCCGAAGCCAGTTTGGTGAAAAAACTGGAGGAACTTGGCATTGGACGCCCGTCAACCTACGCACCCACCATCTCAACCATTCAGAAAAGGGGTTACGTTTCAAAAGAATCACGCGATGGAACCACACGCAAGTACGAGTTAATTCGCCTTTCAGGTGGTGAGGTAAAGGAAGAGCAGCACACTGAGAATACGGGTGCTGAAAAAAACAAGCTCTTTCCTACCGACATCGGGATGGTGGTGAACGACTTTTTAATAGAGCACTTTGCTCAGATTCTTGAGTACAATTTCACCGCAGATGTAGAAAAGGAGTTTGATGAGATTGCGCAAGGCGAAAAGCAATGGGATAAGATGATTGCGGGTTTCTATAAGCCATTTCACCACCTCGTAGAGCAAACCCTGGAGCACTCTGAGCGCGCCACAGGAGAGCGTGAGTTGGGTACAGACCCCGCCTCAGGAAAGCGTATCATTGCCAGAATAGGAAGGTATGGCCCTATGGTGCAAATTGGCCAAAGCTCCGACGAGGAAAAACCGCGGTTTGCGTCGCTGCTCAAAGACCAAAGCATCTCAACCATTACGCTTGAGGAGGCATTGAAATTATTCCTGCTTCCGCGCAAACTGGGAACATACAAAGGACAAGAAGTGGTTGCGGCCATCGGACGATTTGGTCCTTTTGTGCGCCACGGAAAGCTCTTTGCCTCTATCCCCAAGGATCTTGATGTGAATGTGTATGAGATCACGCTCGATCAGGCTGCCGAACTGATTGAAGCCAAAATGGAGCAAGAGCGAAACCGCATGATCAAGACCTTCCCTGAAAACGAGGACGTACAGGTGCTGAACGGGCGGTTTGGACCTTATATCAAGATTGGTAAGGATAACTTCAAAATTCCGAAGGACTTGGAACCGGCCTCGCTCACCCTTGACCAGTGCCTCAAGATTGCCGAAGAAGCTCCCAAAACCGCGCGCCGTGGTAAGTCAACCAAAGCTGCGACTTCGAAAGCTGCCAAACCAAAAAAGGCGCCGGCCAAAAAGAAACCGGCGGCAAAGAAAACAGGAAAGACCTCTGCAAAGAAGTAACAAGCGAGCAAGATGAGCGTGGCCGACCTTTCTATTTACATGCAGCCCCCCAAAGGTCTGCCGGAAGATTTGAAGCCTAATTCGCTTGGTAAGTTGGTAGATGTTTACCGCGATGAATTTCCTGATTGGCAGGATGCCCATATAGCCCTTATCGGTGTTTGTGAGGAACGCGGTGCCATCAATAATGAAGGGTGTGCCAACGGCCCCGATGCTGTGCGGCCATATCTGTACAAACTCTTTCCCCCATCCGGTGCGCCTGTTAAGTGGTGTGATTTGGGAAATATTCATGCGGGTAGTGATGTCAAAGACACCCATTTCGCATTGAAATCGGTGGTGAGTGAATTACTCCGGCATAAAGTTCTACCTATTATTATCGGCGGAAGCCAGGATTTAACGCTTGCCAATTTCTCAGCCTATGAGTCGTTGGAGCAAACCATCAATGTATTGGGTGTAGACAGGATCTTTGACCTTGGGCAGGATGAGAATCGTCTGCACGCAGAGTCATACCTTAACCACATTATCCTGCATCAACCGAATTTCCTTTTTAATTACAGCAACATCGGCTACCAGACCTATTTCCTTTGCGAAACTGAGCTTGAGCTGATGAATAAGCTGTATTTCGACACCTATCGCCTGGGCCTCTTTAAAGGCAATATGGCTGCCACAGAGCCAATCATTCGAAATGCCGACCTTGTGAGCTTCGATATGTCGGCTATCCGGCAGTCAGATGCTCCCGGTTGCGGAAACAATGGCCCCAATGGTTTTTACGGTGAAGAGGCGTGCCAAATGTGTCGGTACGCGGGCATGAGTGATAAGTTAACCTCCATCGGGTTTTACGAGTTCAACCCGACATTGGACAGAAATGGGCAAACCGCCCATCTTCTTGCCCAAATGATATGGTGCTTGTTTGACGGGTACTATGCGCGCAAGCACGACTTCCCCTTCAAGGACGAAGAAAAGTACTACCGTTATCAGGTGGTAGTGAATGATGCCGATCACGAATTGATTTTTTTCAAAAGCAAGGTATCTGATCGCTGGTGGATAAGTGTACCCTTCCCCCCCGGAGGGCGTGCCCGCTATGAAAGGCATCACCTTGTGCCCTGCGCCTATGAAGATTACCAGACGGCATGCGCCAACGAAGTGCCAGATATTTGGTGGCTCACCTACCAGAAGATAAGCTGAAGTCATACTTCCGAATTGCAGTAATCCACGTCCGGACTGTGGAAAAATTTTTGGTTGTTTGGGAATTTCTTTATTTTAGCCCCTGTTTCTAAGGGAAACGAAGCCAAATATAAACTGTTAACCTGCGATAAATCAGCTCAATAGCATGAAGAAACTATTACTAGCCTTCATAGGCCTGTTCCTTGTTTGTGGTGCTTATGCACAGCAAGACCCACAATTTACCCAATTTATGGCCGACAGACTTTCCATCAATCCGGCTTTTGCGGGTAGCAAGGATATGATTTGTGGTACCTTTTTGTACCGCAACCAGTGGGCAGGTTTTGATGGGGCACCAAAAACCTTTTTGATCAATGGTCATGCCCCCATCCGATCCATAAACAGTGGTATTGGTTTTACCTATTACAACGATGTTATCGGGCAATTAAATACGAACATTTTACGTGCTCACTACTCATACCATTTGAAGGTGGGGCAAAATTTCCTGAATTTCGGAGCTTCTGTAGGGATGTTCAACAGTGCTATAGGAACCGACTGGGTGGCGATTGACGGGGTGGAGAACGACCTGTCCATTCCGCTTATCCAGCAAAGTAACACGAAATTCGATGCTTCATTTGGTCTGTACTTCCATCGGCCCGGAAAGTTTTATGCTGGTTTGTCATCAACGCACCTCTCCCAGGGGCGTATGTTTGATGTGAACATTGAGCTCGCCCGCCACTATTACCTTATGGGAGGCTATATCTTTGATTTGACTCCTGCGTTTAACCTGGTTCCGAATATGTTGATAAAGACCGATCTGGCCTCCACCCAGTATGACGTGAACCTCAATGCAGAGTACACCACAGGCAATAATATGATTTGGCTGGGCGTTACTTATCGCACAGTTGACGCAATCGCACCGCAGCTCGGTTACCAGACCGAAATTGGAAAGAGCATTTTGAGAGTGGGGTATTCCTATGATATCACAACTTCTCAACTCGCAAATTACAGCAACGGAAGCCACGAAATAATGGTGAACTTCTGTTTCAAAATAGAGAAACCGCTACCGAAGGAAATTCACAAAACAGTGAGATTCCTGTAATGTAACTAAACCGCAAAATTTCCGTACAAAACGGTTCGGGTTATTAGTTGCAAGGACCTGTGTTGTGAGGAAATTTTAAAACCATAGAGAGATGAAACAGACGCTCTTTTTAATGGCAGTTTTCGCCGCGCTGCTTTTCAGTAGTTGTGGCGGAGGAAACAGGGGGGAACTCGTGGGTGTGCAACCACGCGAGGATTTTGTTCAATACAACCCCTATGGTATGAACTACATCCACTTCGGGAGCTACGTTATGGGCCCCAACGATCAGGATGTGCCATACGCCATGAACAGTAAAAGCAAAACGGTGACTGTAGGCGCGTTCTACATGGACGACACTGAAATTTCCAACAACGAGTACCGTCAGTTTGTTTACTGGGTGCGCGACTCAATTGCACACATGCGACTGGGCGAGGCTGGTATCGGTGAACACGTTTTCGAAGAAGATGCATACGGAGAGGAACTCTATCCTCCCATCATCAACTGGCGTGAGAAAATTCGCTGGAATGATGAGGAGGAGCGTGAAGAGCTCTTCGACATGTTCCTGCCCGAACACGAGCGCTTTTATCGCCGCAAGGAGATAGATACACGTAAACTTCTGTTCGAGTACTACTGGATAGACCTCAAAAGTGCGGCGCGAAAGTCAGGCAAAGACAATGACCTTTCTTTTACCAATCAGTTGGGGCAAACCCACTCCATTCGTGGGCACGTGGATCGCTCGCAGTTTATTATTCGTGAGGTAATACCTGTGTATCCTGACACGTTGTGCTGGATTCACGACTACACTTACTCCTACAATGAGCCCCTCACTGAGGCGTATTTCTGGCACCCTGCCTATGATGATTATCCCGTAGTGGGAATTACCTGGGGGCAGGCCAAAGCATTTAATGTTTGGCGCTCGCAACTTTTGGATACCTGGAAGTTTCGCAACGGTGAGACCTATGTGCACAAGTTCCGCCTGCCAACAGAGGCTGAGTGGGAGTACGCGGCGAGAGGTGGAATCAACCTGAGTCTGTACCCATGGGGAGGCCCGTACATCCGAAACCGCCTGGGATGTCCGTTGGCCAACTTCAAGCCGCTACGTGGAGACTATGTGGATGACGATGGATTACATCCCGTGAACGTACGAAGCTACGAGCCGAACGGCTACGGTTTGTATTGCATGGCCGGAAACGTGGCTGAGTGGACCAGCACGGCTTACGACCCATCGGTTTACGACTTTTCGCACGATATGAACCCGGAGTATCAGTACGACTCAAAAACAAACGACCCCCCTGCACTCAAGCGTAAGGTGATTCGCGGCGGGTCCTGGAAAGACATTGAATACTTCCTGCAGTGTGGTACGCGTAGCTACGAGTACCAGGATACTGCGAAGTGTTACATCGGATTCCGCTCAGTAATGAGCTACCTGGGAAGAGGTAAAACTGGGGATCCAAAAACCTGGAACTAAATCAAGGACTCAATTTTTCAATCAATAACTAACATCAATCAAAATCTAAAACGCTAGGGAATTATGAAACCAGGAAGTAAAGGATGGAAGAAGTTTATGGCCAAGCTGTATGGCTGGGGTGCCGCAATTGTTATTTTGGGAGCACTCTTCAAAATTCAGCACTGGCCCTTTGCGGGTGTCATGTTAACCGTAGGGCTGTCAACAGAAGCAGTCATCTTCTTTTTCTCGGCATTCGAGCCGATTCACGAAGAGCCGGATTGGGGTTTGGTTTACCCCGAGCTTAACACTGGCGAGCGCGCTGAGCACAGTGACGAAGAACCTAAAGGTTCTATCACCGAACAGCTCGACAACATGCTCGAAGAGGCTCGAATTGAACCGGAACTCATAGCCAGTTTGGGTGAAGGTATGCGTGCTCTAAGCACACAGGCCGGTAAACTGAGCGAGATCTCCGATGCCTCTGTAGCTACCAATGAGTATGTAGATAACCTTCGCGGTGCTTCAAGCCGTGTGTCTGAATTGTCAGATTCTTACGCCCGTGCCTCTGAATCATTGGTGGGCCTTTCTTCTCAGGCAGAGAGTGGTTCCGCAGCTGGTGAACATCTTCAAAAAATGGCCGGGAATCTTGCTCGTTTGAACGAAGCATACGAGAGTCAGTTTCAGGAACTGTCTAAAACGCAAGGTTTGTACGCTGGAATTGGTGAACTTCTGACCAATCTTAACGAGTCAGTTGAAGATACCAAAAAGTACAAAGAGAATATTGCAGCCCTGAGCAACAACCTTGCTTCACTCAATACTGTTTACGGAAACATGTTGTCGGCAATGACCATCAACAGGTAAGTTTCTTATTTCTAACCTAATCTAAACGAATTTAAAAGATGGCTGGAGGTAAAGAAACACCGAGGCAGAAGATGATCGGTATGATGTACCTTGTACTCACGGCTCTTCTGGCACTGAACGTGTCAAAGGAGATCCTTGACGCATTCGTACTGATCAACGAAGGTTTGGAGAATACCAAAGTAACCTTCAAACAAAAGATTGACGAGCAATACGCGAAGTTTGAGGCTTCTTACAGTGAAAATCCCGCGAAATACCGGGAGAACTGGGAAAAAGCCAAAGAAGTGCGCGAGATGGCCAACGAAATCACTGAACAAGTAGATAAAATCAAAGCCCACCTGATATCCAAGGTAGAAAAAATCCCAATGGATCAGGTCATCGCGAGCAATGGTCGTGGTCAGGATACCGTGCTTTCACTTCAATACGTGAAAATGAAAGATAACTATGATATCAGTACGGAGGTTTTGGTAGGTGAAAACGCAGGTATGCCGAGAACATCGCACCCTGATGGAGATTACCTTGCCGCTGCCAATCTGCGTAAGAATCTCGAAGACTTTCGTGAAAGACTCAAAGAGCTTTTGGATGGGCAGATGCCCGTTTTGGCAGACAACTTTGATCGTACCTTTGATTTCTCAGATCGGCGAGATGCATCAGGAACCATGAGTACATGGGAAGGCATGAACTTCTATTACATTCCGCTGGCGGCTGTAATAACCAACTTGTCTAAAATCCAAACCGATGTGCGAAATGTTGAGGCGGATATGGTTACCTGGTTGATGGCCGATGTCGATGCAGCTTCATTTAAGTTTACCAAGCTCGTGCCCATTGCAATCCCTCAAACCAATTACGTTCTTCAGGGTGATACCTTTAGGGCGGATGTGTTTCTGGCGGCCTATGATGATACCAACTTTCCGGCTGTGGAAATTGGTGTAGATCAGTCTGTTCAGCACGATTCATCTACCACATCGCTCATTGGAGAATCAGTAGATGTTCCTATTGGCGATGACGGTTTTGCCAAGCTGCGTATTCCTGCAGGTCAGGTAGGTTTCCAAACCTGGAAAGGTCTGATTCGCTTTAAAGGCCCGCAAGGGGAGATTCCCTTCTTGTTTGATGTGAACTTTGAAGTAGCCAAACCATCTTTGGTGGTATCTCCAACCAAAATGAATGTGTTCTACCGCGGTTTGGATAATCCAGTGGACATTTCTGTCCCCGGATTCTCCGCCGAGAAAATTAAGCCCAGCGTTACCAATGGTGCACTGAGCCGCACCAGCGAAGGATGGGTTGTAAAACCCGGGCAGGGCGCTGAATGCGTAATCAGTGTGAGCGTTGAAATGGATGATGGTAGTTCCAAGCCCATGGGAAGCATGACTTTCCGTTGCAAGAATGTGCCCAAGCCTACTCCAACATTTGCCGGTTTGAGCATCGGAGATACCCGCATCGAAAAGGCCAAAGCTGTAGCCCAAATTGGGGTAGGAGCCAAAATGGAAGACTTCGTGTTTGACCTGCAATACCCGGTGGTTTCTTTTGACCTTACCACCATCATGCGCGGAGAGGCCATCACACGCAAGTCGAACAGCAACCGCCTTACTGACGAGCAGAAACAAATGCTTCAGAATGTAGCGCGAAATCAGAAAATACTCATTGAAAACATCAAGGCAAAGGCTCCTGACGGGAGTGTAAATCCAATCGGAAACTTGTCCTTTACGGTGTACTAAAACCCGAGGCTATGAACAACGCAAGAAAGATTTTTTCGGCAGTGCTGCTTCTGAGTATAGGGATGCTTCCCTTCTCCATGCAGGCACAAACAGTTCTTGATGGTGCGTACATAAAAGAGCACACCAAGACCAAGAAAATCATCCAATACCCGCACCTGCGCGAGGCGGATGTAATGTGGTCCAAGCGAATATGGCGTACCATAGAGCTAAAAGAGAAAATCAATCACCCGTTGTACTTCCCTCACAATGAGATTAATGATCGCAAGAGCCTGTTTCAGGTGATTCGCGATGGCTTGATTGTAGAAGGCTCTATTACTGCTTATGACCCCGGGGTGACACTGGACGATGAGTTCAACGATCCCATGCTCATTTCTGAAGTGGAGGGAATCCTGGCCAAACTTGATACGATGCTCGTACCTGATCCGGACGATTGGGACAAGATGATTGAAGTGATTCAACAAAATGATATCACACCCGATCAAATTGAGCGTTACCAAATCAAAGAAGACTGGTATTTCGATAAGCAGCGTTCCGAAATGTATGTGCGCATCATCGGATTGGCACCGCAAATCGCGGCTCTAACCCAGGATGGGGAGCGTACAGGGGCCTACAGAACTCTTTTCTGGCTCTACTTCCCGGAGTGCCGCTACCTGTTTTCTAACTGGGAAGTGTACAATCGCACCAATGATTCGGAACGCCGAACTTTTGATGATATCTTCATGAAGCGCCAGTTTTCGAGTTTCATACACAAGGAGCAAAATGTGTATGACAGGAGCATTGTGGAGTACGCCATTGGAATTGATGCACTGCTTGAGTCTGAACGAATCAAGGAAGAACTCTTTCTGATGGAGCACGACCTATGGAATTTCTGATACAATCTATTTCTCACAAAGAAAAAAGCGCCCTTAACCCGGCGCTTTTTTCTTTGAATGTAATCAAGAGACATGTTTGGAGTTGGTAATGTAAGCTTACACTTTGGAGATCGTCCCATTTTTGATGGAATCTCCTTCCAGGTGAATGACCAGGACCGAATAGGTTTGGTAGGGCGAAACGGTGCAGGCAAATCTACCTTGCTCAAGCTTATGGCGGGCCTCATCAAGCCTCAGGAAGGCGATGTGGCGAGTTCCAGCGGATATACCATCGGCTACCTGCCCCAAGAGATTGACCACCACTCTGATCAATCTGTGATTCAGGCCGTGGCAGAAGCCCGACAGGAAGAGCAGCGATTATTGAGTCGAATCGCTGAGATTCAATCCGCATTCGATGCAGGAGTGGACGACATGGACAAGATGGCTGAGCTGCTGGATGAGTTCAATTTGCTTAATGAGCGCTACCAACTGATTGGAGGCCAATCCTCCGAAGAGCTTATTGAGCGCGTGCTGAAAGGTCTGGGTTTTTCCCGGCAGGATTTTGATCGCTCACTCAACGAATTCAGCGGAGGTTGGAAAATGAGGGTTGAGTTGGCCAAGATTCTGGTTACTTCACCCGACTTGCTTCTGCTGGATGAGCCTACCAACCACCTCGATATTGAATCCATAGAGTGGCTGGAGGGGTTTTTGTCCAACTACAACGGATCGATGGTGCTCATCTCACACGACGTGGCTTTTCTGGACGCAGTGACCTCTCGCACCATTGAGATTGTAAACGGTAAAATCCGCGATTACAAAGCCTCCTATTCAGGTTTTCTGGAGCAGCGCGAAATCATCATTGAAAAGCAGCGGCAGGAAGCCCGCAATCAGGAGCGCACGGTGCGCGAAACCGAGGCACTCATCAATAAATTCAGGGCCAAAAGTTCCAAAGCCTCCTTTGCTCAGTCGCTCATCAAAAAACTAGACCGCATGGAGCGGGTTGTTGTAGATGAAGACCAGCACGAATCGCTCAACCTTCGCTTTCCCGAAGCGCCAAGACCCGGAAAAGTGGTGCTCCGGGCCAATGGCATCGGCAAGCAATACGGAAGTAAGCACCTGTTTGGTGATGTACAGCTTGAACTTGAGCGCGGCGAGAAAGTTGCACTCATCGGTAAGAACGGAATTGGTAAAACCACTTTGCTGCGCATTCTGGTGGGCGACGAAACACCGGATGACGGAGATGTAAACCTCGGACATCAGGTGCAAATGGGCTATTTTGCGCAGCACCAAACCACCACCCTCGATGAAAACCTCACGGTTTTTGAGGTGATCGATCAGGAGGCCACTGGTGAGATGCGCACGCGCATCCGAAGTTTGTTGGGGGCATTTCTGTTTAGTGGGGACGAGGTGTACAAAAAGGTAAAAGTGCTGAGCGGAGGAGAAAAATCAAGGCTGGCACTTTGCAGGTTGATGCTCAAACCTTACAACCTTCTCATCATGGATGAGCCCACCAACCATCTCGATATTGACTCGAAAGATGTGTTGAAACAGGCGCTTCAACAATTTCCGGGCGCGCTGCTTATCGTGTCGCACGATCGACACTTTTTGCAGGGCCTTACCGATAAGCTTTTCGAAATTGAATCGGGAGGACTGAAAACACACTTAAAAGACATTCAGACTTTTTTGGCAGAGAAAAACGCTGCCAACATCGCCAATTATGAGCGGACTGCCAAAGCCAAAGCGGTGGATCCGGCAACAGAAAAAGGAAAGGCGGTGCATGGTGCACGCAGAAAAGAACTCGAAAAAGAAGTGAGGCGAATTAAGGGGCAGGTGCAAAAACTGGAGGGTAAAATCACCGAACTTGAAGAAAAACTTGCGGTGTTGAACCGCGAAAGTGCTGAGCTCGACTTTAGCAACCAGGAGGCGGTGAGGGCCAGCTTTGAAGAAATCACCTCGGTAAAAAATGCTCTTTCGCACTCAGAAGAAGAGTGGGCACAAGCCATAGAAAAACTGGAACAAGCAGAGCAACAGCTGAGTGAATCGCAATAAAAAAGAGGTTGCTCAATATTGAACAACCTCTTTCTGAGTAGCGGGGGCCAGACTCGAACTGACGACCTTCGGGTTATGAGCCCGACGAGCTACCAACTGCTCCACCCCGCAATATATCTTCTTGATTTTGCGTCTTGTTTTCGTTAATCGAGGCCTCTTTTGGCTTTAAACGGAGTGCAAAGGTATATTTTGTTTCTTTGTTAACCAAATTTCATGTTTTGAAACACCGCGCAGGATTTGTAAACATTATCGGGAAACCCAACGTGGGCAAGTCAACCCTGATGAATGCTGTTCTTGGCGAATCGCTCTCCATCATCACCCCAAAAGCCCAAACCACGAGGCATCGCATCATGGGCTTACTCAATCACCCCGATTACCAGATTGTGTTTTCCGATACTCCGGGTCTCCTCGCTCCGTCATATAAAATGCAGGAGCGGATGATGAATTTCGTGGAGCAGGCCTTTAGCGACGCCGATATAATCATCTATATCACGATACCGGATGAAGTCATTGAAGAGGAATTGCGCGAAAGAATCAATTCGTTGGGAGTACCTGTGTTGGTTCTGCTCAATAAAATTGACACCAGTGACCAGGAAGCCGTTACCTCGGAAGTAGAAAAGCTTAAGGAATGGTTTCCCGACTCTACGGTGATGCCGGTTTCTGCGTTGCATCGCTTCAACCTTGATGCAGTCCTCGAATTTATCATTGAATGGCTGCCTGAGCACCCGCCTTACTTCGATAAAGAATCGTTGTCCGACAGGCCTATGCGCTTCTTTATGTCTGAAATGATTCGCGAACAGATTTTTCTCCACTACCAAAAAGAAATACCGTACTCCGCACAAGTGGAGATCGAGAGCTTTAAGGAGTCCGAAGAGCTCATTCATATACGTGCCATTATATACGTGATGCGCCAATCGCAAAAAGGAATAGTGATTGGTCACAAGGGTGAGAAACTTAAAAAAGTAGGAACCGGTGCCCGAAAATCCATGGAGAAGTTTCTGGGCGCTAAAGTGTTTCTGGAACTGCATGTGAAAGTGGACGAAAACTGGCGCGACGAAAATCACAAACTCGATAAGTACGGATACCTCTAACAAAATGAGAAAAGTTGTAGCCATAGTAGGACGCCCCAATGTGGGCAAGTCCACTCTTTTTAACCGATTAACCGAGTCGCGCGATGCCATTGTTGATTCCGTGAGCGGAGTTACCCGCGACCGGCATTACGGCATTGCCGAATGGAATGGGGTGAGGTTTTCTGTGATTGATACCGGTGGGTACACCATCAATTCAGAAGATGTATTTGAACAGGCTATTCGTCGTCAGGTAGAGCTTGCGGTAGAGGAATCGAATGTTATTCTTTACCTGGTGGATTGGCAATCGGGCATTACCGATTACGACGAGGCTATTGCACGGCTTCTCCGAAAATCAGGAAAAGAGGTGCTGCTGGTTTGCAACAAAATTGACTCGCCAGACAAGACTCCCCTTGCAGCCGAATTTTATTCGCTAGGGCTGGGAGAAGTGTACACCGTCTCAGCCGTGAATGGTGGAGGTACAGGTGATATGCTTGATGCCCTTGTAGAACTGCTCGGAAAGCCGGTTGCAGAGGAAGAAGATCCGGATATTCCTCGTTTTGCCGTGGTGGGGCGTCCTAATGTGGGAAAATCATCACTCATCAACGCCCTTACCGGCGAAGACCGGAATATTGTGACCGACGTGGCCGGAACCACGCGCGACACGATTGGCACCCGCTACCGCTCCTATGGATTCGACTTTCTTTTGATGGATACTGCCGGAATCCGCAAAAAAGCCAAGGTTCACGATGACCTGGAATTCTACTCAGTGATTCGCTCCATTCGGGCCATTGAAAGCAGTGATGTGTGCTTTCTGCTTATTGACGCGCTTGAAGGGCTGGAAAAGCAAGATCTCAATATCTTTTCCATGATCCTGAAAAATAAGAAGGGCGTTGTGATTCTGGTAAATAAATGGGATGTGTACGAAAAAGACCAGCACAGCACCCGAAAGCTTGAAGAGGAAATCCGCGAAAAGTTAGCCCCCTTTAACGACGTGCCCATATTGTTTGTGTCTGCTATCACCAAACAACGTATTCACAAAGCCCTCGAAACAGGAATTGAAGTGTTTCAGAACCGCAAACAGCGCATCTCAACCTCACGCCTGAATGATGTAATGCTCGAAATTATTGAACGCACACCTCCACCCGCAATTAAAGGAAAATACGTCCGCATCAAATACGTTACACAGATCCCAACACACGTGCCGAGCTTTGTGTTTTTCTGCAATCTTCCTCAGTATATCAAAGACCCGTACAAGCGCTTTGTAGAAAACAAGCTTCGCGAAAACTTCTCATTTACAGGAGTTCCAATCAATGTCTTTTTTCGCCAGAAATAGACGTGGTGCGTTTCTGGAGAACGGAGAACTCTAACGTGTCTGATAAAACTGGAATGATGATTGCTGTGTTTCTGATGCTCAGAACCATGCGATTTATGCCCGACTGTGGTGTAATGAGGATGTGAAGAGCACCAAACACTACTTATGCGGGCTTTTGTATCACAGGTGGTCCTACTTTTTTTTCTGCTTCCGGTTCACGGTCAGTATTACCCGTTGCGCGATTTTGAATACACCTGGAAAGAAACCAACCCCACATCCATTCCGGTTCATGCCCGTTGGGAGAATCACCCTGCGGTAATCTTGAAAGATGAGCGACGGCTCTCAGTGAGAGGGCAGAAAAGCACACACATGTATGTATACCTGGAGAGAAAAATGAGGGTAAAGCTGCATAGTCGTGACGGTGAACGCGTGCCTTTTCAAACTTTCAGACTGCCCGAGTCATGGGACCCGTTTTACGATGCCCGCAACTTGCCGCTGGAAAAAAGAGATGAGCGCCTCAGTGCAGATTACCTCAATGTGCGCATGGTGTTTTTTGCCGCACGGAAAATCCTGCCCGGGGGGGGTACAGTTTCGGTTGATTGGACCGATCGTTTTGATACCGATAGACTGGAAATTTATCAGCGGTCGGAGGTTCAGTTTCGTTATGTTTTTGATCTGTTGGGGTTGGCTCCCAACGATGAGATAGAGATTCACTTCAAGGTTGAGGTTCCGTACATTGACAACCCGATGCTTTTTAATTACCAGCGTATTTTTTTCCACCACAGCTATCCCATTCAGGAGCAGAGGCTTGAGGTAGTAATGCCCAAGCACAATATCAGCCTCATTACCGGTGTAAAACCCGACTCTGTCTATACCCGCAAACGCCGAACATCGCGTGTATGGCATCGCCATAATCTCAGTCCCTGTGTAAACGAACCCGGTATCAGACCCTCTCTTGACTTGCCTCACATCGTGGTGAGTCTCAATACCCAGAGCTTCAGGAACCGCACGCGGCATTATTTGTCAGACCAGCTACTGCCATCTGATTACACGTACAAAACCCTGCTCAACAGAGAATCCAATGCGTTTTGGCTGTATCGCGTAGCTACACGGCGCATCGAGCTCGATGCCCAAACCAAAAAGCTCAAACGCTTTATAGCCGGGCATACTTCCGATATTCCGGATGACCTTAACCTTGCAAAATTCGCGAGGTTGCATGAAGTCATTACTGAAGACTTTTCGTTCAGTTGGGACGATGCATACTATGAAGAGCGTGACATGAGCCTCGAAAAAATGGGCTCTCAGGTCGAGCGCGGACAAATGCGCGATATCAGCCGGTATAATCTCTACGCCAAAATGATCAATATGCTGGGCCTTTCTTACAATACGGCATATATGATGGATTCCAGAATCGGAACGATGACCATACCTTATCACGGCAATGTACTCTTTTCGGACTTTTCGTTTGCCATTCCAGACGACCAGAACATGCTGAATTTCTTTTACCCGAAACGCAACAGGTTTGGTTATGGTCCCAATGAATTCCCGTTTTACCTGGCAGGAACACCTGCTTTTTTGGTGAACTATGTGGACCTGCACTTTGAGGATGGGTATTTTCCGCCATTGGTTAACTTACCTGAAATGACCGATGAGAATTTCCGGCAAACCCGCTTGCATATGGAGATAGACACAAAGAACAGACGTGCCTCTGGTACGCTGGACGTTTCCTTGTCGGGTCAGTTTAGCACTTTAACGCGCTCATTGTTTGAGTTTGGGCGTATCGACAGTACCATTAACCCGGCCTATTCCAGAATTGTGCTGGACGGCCACGATGTGGAATGGTCAAATCTGGATCGAACAGAGTACAATCACTTTGCTCCTTTTGGCAGAAGGTATGAAGTGGATTTCAACTGGGTAGACGCCGGGCAGGCTTTGGGCGGGAATGCGTACGAACTGCCGCTATCTAACTGGTTCAATTTCGTTACATGGCGCGATTTTGATCGTTTTCCCAGGGTGCTTCCCTTTTACCCCGATTTTGTGGGATGGGACGAATTCGTGGTTCACCTCAGCTTCGACCAACCAGTAGAGATCCTCAATCTTGATGAACTGGAGCGCACGGTTGAAAACGATTTTGGCGAGTTTGCCGTGCAATTCACCAAAGAGCACCCCAATGAAATATCCATCCGGGCTTATCATTCCGTAATTGCTGAACAGGTACCTGCCAACCAGGCTGTACTTGTATCCCAGATCTACGGCTACATCCAAGACCTGAACAACGCCAGCTTAAAGTTGGGTTTCTTTCAGGACTAGAGCTTAAAAGCTTTGCGAAGTTTTTCTACGTAGTCCAGCTTTTCCCAAGTGAAGGTCTCAACCTTGAACTTCTTCTCTTTGTTGTTGGGAAGTTTAAAAGTCAGGGTTTTTTGCTCTGATTCACGCCCCATATGACCGTAGGCCGCTGTTTCGCGGTAAATGGGGTTTCTCAGTTTGAGGCGCTGCTCTATCTGGTATGGGCGCATATCAAAAATCTCTAAAAGCTTCTCGGCAATCTCACCATCTGTAAGGTTCACATGTGCCGTTCCGTAGGTGTTCACATATAGCCCCATGGGTTCAGCAATTCCAATGGCGTAGGCAACTTGAACAAGGGCCTCGTCGCACACACCGGCAGCTACCATGTTTTTGGCAATGTGGCGGGTGGCGTAGGCAGCAGAACGGTCAACTTTTGAGGGGTCTTTTCCGGAGAAGGCACCTCCTCCGTGGGCACCGCGGCCGCCATAGGTATCTACGATAATCTTGCGTCCGGTAAGGCCGCAGTCACCGTGCGGTCCTCCAATCACGAACTTTCCTGTGGGGTTTACGTGGTAGGTGATGTGCTCGTTAAAGAGACGCTTCAGGCGAGCGGGTAATTGACGCTTCACTCGTGCAATCAGATGCTTCTCGATGTCTTCGCGAATCACTTTCTGCATCTCCTCCTCAGCTTTTCGAACGGAGACCTCCGAATTTGCCTTGGGAGCCACAAATTCATCATGTTGGGTTGAGATAACGATGGAGTCAATCTTCAACGGTTGGTGATCGTCGCCATAGAGAATGGTAACCTGTGCTTTGGCGTCGGGGCGGAGATAGGTCATTTGCTTGCCTTCCTTGCGAATAGCTGCCAACTCTTTGAGCAGGCTGTGCGCCAGTTCAATGCCAAGTGGCATGTAGTTGTCGGTTTCCTTACAGGCATACCCGAACATCATTCCCTGGTCACCGGCACCCTGCGATTCCGGATCATTGCGTTCAACACCGCGGTTAATATCGGCGCTCTGCTCGTGAATGGCCGAGAGAATTCCGCAGGAGTCCGCGTCAAATTTGTATTGGCTTTTGGTGTAGCCAATATCTCTGATTACATCGCGTACAATACTTTGAACATCCAGGTAGGCTGAAGATTTTACCTCTCCTGCAACAATGACCTGCCCTGTTGTTACGAGCGTTTCACAAGCCACTTTCGAGTCCTTGTCAAAGGCCATAAAGTGGTCAATCAGTGCGTCAGATATTTGGTCTGCAATTTTATCGGGGTGTCCTTCCGACACCGATTCGGAGGTAAAATAGTATGGCATGTAGGCGTTTTTTAAGGTGCGCTAAAATAGGAAAAAGTAACAGAGGCGGAGTACGCCTCCGACAGGCTTAGTTAGTTTGCTCTACGTGCGTAAGCTGCTTGAAAATATCTTCGAGCTTCTGATGCTCAGCCTGCATACCCAGCACCGAGAGTTTGTGCTGTACCGCAAATTGAAAAAGGTCTTCTCTTAAATCCAGTTCGGGAGCATGACTGATGCGATACTGAAATCCATCAACGTGTTCCACTCGCTGAACACCTTTCAGTTTTTTGAGATCACCCGAAGAAGTGAGAGCATTGAACTCAACCACCAAAACCTTCATCCGTGTAACGTTACTCATAAGGACATTTACCGGGCTGTCGGCCACAATGTTACCGCGGTTGATAATAATCACCCGGTCGCAAATTGCCTCTACCTCCTGCATGATGTGGGTAGAAAGCATCACCGTTTTCTTTTCGCCGATGGTGCGAATCAGACTACGTATTTCAGACAGTTGGTTGGGGTCAAGTCCGCTGGTGGGCTCGTCAAGTATGAGCACTGCGGGGTCGTGAATCATTGCCTGTGCCAGGCCCACCCGTTGCCGGTAACCTTTGCTCAAGGCACCGATGGGTTTTTTTTGTTCGAGGGTAAGTCCAACCAGTTCAATCATCTCATCCGTGCGCTCGCGGGCATTTTTCACCTTGTACATGCCTGCCACAAAACGAAGGTACTCCTTTACATACATGTCAAGGTACAGCGGATTGTGTTCGGGAAGGTATCCCACATTTCGCCGTGCTGCCTTCGAGTCTTCCATCACGTCATGGCCACACACCGATGCCGTTCCGGAAGTAGGAGGGATGTAGCCTGTGATGATTTTCATCATGGTTGATTTTCCCGCTCCGTTCGGCCCCAGAAAACCAACCACCTCGCCCGAGGCGATGTTGAAGCTCACATTGTTCAGGGCTAGTTGCTCTCCGTAGCGTTTACTTACTTCTTTAACTTCGATGGACATAGGCTTGTGCTCAGAATCGTTGCGAAGATAGGATTAACCCTCAGTTCTTTCAGGGTGCCGCGGGCAAGATTTGTTAATTGAATAGGATTGCAGTGCGTACTTTTGAGGAATGGAGACGGGAGTAGTCATGAAGTCAACCGGAAGCTGGTACGACGTGCGCAGCAATGACGGTAAAACCGTGAAATGCAATATTCGCGGAAAAATCCGCCTGAAAGGTCTTCGAACTACCAACCCTGTTGCAGTGGGCGACAAAGTGCATTTTGAGATGCAGGATGAGGGCACCGGTGTGATTACCGGTATTGAACCCCGCATGAATTATATTGTGCGCCGATCGGTTAATCTGTCGCGAGCAGCTCATATACTGGCCGCCAATATTGACCAGGCATTGTTGCTGGTAACCTTGAAAGACCCGCTTACCCTGCCCGCTTTTGTAGATCGTTTTTTGGTAACGGCAGAGGCTTACCATATACCGGCGGTGCTTGTGTTCAATAAGATTGACATTTACACTGAGGCCGAGCTTGATAACTTGCGGGGATTTGCATCGGTGTATTGGGAGGTGGGTTATCGCTGCCTGGAGGTTTCGGCAGAAACCGGCGAAGGTCTGGAGGCGGTGCGAACACTACTCGCCAACAAGGTAAGCCTGCTTTCGGGCCATAGCGGAGTAGGCAAGAGCACCTTGGTAAATGCTGTAGATTCCGGTCTCAAACTTCGAACGGCTGCTTTATCTGAGTCTTTTCGTTTGGGGCAGCACACCACAACCTTTGCTGAAATGCACCCCCTCTCTTTTGGCGGCTACGTGATAGATACTCCCGGAATCAAGGGTTTTGGACTTGTGGATTTCGAAAAGTCAGAGATTGCTGAACGATTTCCGGAGATGAGAGCCCTGCAGTCAGAATGCAAATTTCATAATTGTGTACACGTGGATGAGCCTCAGTGCGCAGTAAAGGAGGCGGTAGAGGATGGTCGCATTGCCTGGACCCGCTACGACAGCTATTTGAAACTGTACTTTAACAACGAAGCCGGTGATACTTACCGGCAAAATCCATACAGCTAATCAATGCGGGCAGTAATACAGCGGGTTGCGGAGGCTTCGGTACAGGTAGAGAACCAAGTAGTAGGTGCCATCGGAAAAGGCTTGCTCATATTGCTGGGTATTGAGCACGATGATGATGAACAGGATGCGGTGTGGCTCGCGGAAAAAATTGCCGCCCTGCGTATTTTCTCTGATACAGAGGGTAAAATGAATGCTTCCATCGGAGATGTTGAAGGAGAGGCTCTGGTCATCAGCCAGTTTACGCTTCACGCTAAAACAAAAAAAGGAAACCGCCCGTCGTTTATCCGCGCAGCAAAACCAGACCACGCCGTAGCGATGTACGAGCAATTCGTGGCATACCTGGAAAAATCTCTGGGAAAGCCGGTGCAAACCGGTTCATTTGGAGCGATGATGCAGGTGTCGCTGGTGAACCACGGCCCCGTAACCATTTGGATAGATACAAAAAACAAGGAATAGACTAAAAGCAAGAACATGACAATCAGAGAGAGCCAGGAAATGGTAGATGAATGGATTAAAACCCATGGTGTGCGATACTTCAGCGAACTCACCAATATGGTAATTCTTACTGAAGAGGTTGGAGAACTGGCGCGAATTATGGCCCGGCGATACGGTGATCAATCCGAAAAAGAAAGTGACAAGGGTCTGGACATTGGAGATGAAATGGCAGATATCCTGTGGGTTTTGCTCTGTTTGGCCAATCAATGCAACGTGAATTTAGCCCAGGCTTTTCTGGCTAATTATGAGAAGAAAACGCAGCGCGATATCAATCGGCATAAGAACAACCCGAAGCTGCGGCCGCAGTAGTAAAGGTAGTTAAGTTAGTAGGGGAGGATGGCTTCATGATGGAGCTGAAGCTGCATCCAAATGATTTCGAGCGAGTCGGGTGATTGTTTCCAAAGGTATGCTTTGATCCTCGGATTTGCTCCCTGTGAAGTAGGCAGGCGATGGCCAATAACCATACGCTGCAAAGCTCCGGGCATGCGGTAAACAGGATCCAGGTCTCTGCCGTACCAGAAGCTGTTGGATGCCTCGTCTTCGTATTCAATAACAAGGGTTACCCGCGAGGTGTCGGATGTGTAGAAATAGGTATCGAGCACCGCCAGTTCGGGTGGTGATTGCTTCAAGTTGTTCAGGTTAAGTTCAATGGGTTTTGAAAATTGCTCGTTTTCTGCAAGAACCACACCCAGGTTCGGCGGAGAACCGGGCAGTGTATCCGGCATTACCTGCACAGTTGAAACCAAAACTGAGTCGAGCAGAGGCCAACGTCCTGATTCATTTCTTTTTTTGCCAAACAGATAAGCCCCTGAATTGAAATAATCGTGACGCTCAATCATCTGCGGGTAATTGATACGAATCATCTCAAGCACATCTTCACTCATGCTGTGATTGCTCCAGCAAAGGGCCACGTAATTATAGGCATCGGCATCAACAACTTTTGCCCACAGGGCTTGCCTGGAAGTATCTGCCGAAAGATTGTATAAGTCAAACCGGGGTGGAGGATCCATTTGTTGCGCGTAGTGTTGGATATACCAGGGAGAAACTACATTGGCAAGTGCGAGCGTATTTTCCGCACCATATTGTAATTGCCATCGGCTCATGTGTTCTGTCAGCTCCCTGAAAACACCAAAGTGATTGCGATTGTAATGCTCGTGAATCCACACAGTATGCCCTGTGGTAATGCCTAAAACCAACATCGAGATTAATGGGCCTGAAACTGTATTTTGCTGTCCGGCCAGGGGGGAGAAGATCAGCAGAATCAGGAAGGGTGCTGCAAACAGCATCACCGCGTATTGGAGAACCGGAAACTTCCATATCGAATAAAAGTAGCCTACCAGAAAGGGAATGACGACCAGCAGCAGAGCAATCAACTGCCATCGGGATGGAGCGATGCTGCGGTGCGAAGCGCCCCATCCGGTTGCAGCAGCCAGAATCAAGGCCAGCAACAGCCACCACGATTCATTGGTAATGCGTGTCAATAACCCTTTGGCAAACCCGGGCTCAGGTGCTGAAAGCCAGTTTCCAACCCCGTCCAGCGAGAGTTGATACAGCGTAATGGGAACATGTGGTAACCACAGAGCAACGGCAATCACCAATGCAAGCAGGTATCGGGATGCACTCCGCTTTTTGAGCATAAACAACCCCAAAAAGGCCATTACAACCACCTGAAGAAAACTAAAATAGTGCGTGTACATGGCGAGAGTGGCAAAAAGGGCCCCAATCCACACATCGCTGTTGCGGCGACTGCCCACTACCAATCGCGACCAATAGAAGGCCGTACCCATGGTGAAAAACAGTCCCGGACTGTAAGGTCTGGCCAATTGGCTGTAAAGAATAAAGAACTGAAGTCCGGTGAGGGCTGCCGCGGCTGCCAGACCGGCATTTTTCCCGAACCATTCGCGCCCTGTGAGATAGGTGAAGTACACGGCCCCTGTGCCCATCAATGCAAAAGGTATTCGCACCAACCACTCGTGGGTCGTTCCGGTTAAGGCGGTCCAAAACCACAACAGCAGTTGTGTAAAGGCCGGATGCCCATCCACGCGGATACCCTCGCGAAAGAGCGGGCCAAGGTGGTTGAAATCCAGCCTCGACAGCGCGCTCAGCTCATCATTGGAGAAAGAAAAATGAAGGTGATACAGCCTTAGAAAAGTCGCTGTAACCAGGATGACACCCAGCGCCAGGCGGTGATTAAGCCACGGTGTTTTCAACACTGGTTCTCTGTTTCAGGCATTCTGCCAGAATGATTCCCGCCGAGACCGAAACGTTGAGTGAGCCTGTTTGACCTGCCATGGGAATGCGCAGGTGTTGGTCAGAAAGTGCCAGCAGCGCAGGTTGAATACCGGTGTCTTCTGCACCCAAAATGACGCAAGTTGGTTCTGATAGTACACCGTTGTAGAGTGTTTCAGAGCCTTTTTCGGTGCATGACACCACGCTCAGCCCGCTCTCCTTTAGGTATCGAATGGCTCCCTCCAAATGATCGGTACGGCAAATGTGAAGGTTGAAAATAGCACCGGCCGAGGCCTTTACTGCATCAGCGTTCAGGGCACCCGCTCCCTTGGTAGGTAACAAGATTGCCTGGGCTCCCATACACTCGGCCGAACGGCAAATGGCTCCCACATTGCGCACGTCGGTGATGTGATCCAATACTACAACCAAGGGGTTTTTTCCTTCTTCGTACAAATTGGGAATTACATCTTCTATGCGGTGGTAACTCACCGGCGACAGGAAGGCAATGACACCCTGATGATTCTTGCGTGTAACGCGATTAAGCTTTTCAACCGGAACTTTTTGCACCGGTATTCTGCGTTGAGATGCGAGTTGAAGAACGTGCTTTGTGTGTTCGGATACTGCACCGCGCAGCACCAGAATTTTGTTGATTTCCTTGCCGCTTTCCAGTGCTTCGAGCACTGGGTGGTTGCCGAAAATCAGGTCTTTAAAGGGAGTATTAGTTTGCATGGATTCGTCCGTTGCGCCAGCTTTCGATAGCCCGGTACCACGATGCTTTGTAACTTTCATCGCGGCTAAGCCTGAAATCGTTGTCTGTAAATGGGTTGATTACTTTCACGAAGGTAAATGATAGTGACATGGTATTGCGATCTTCTCCGTAAATCCATGTTTCACCCCGATCTGTTTTGTGGATGATATTCGGGCGTCCATACACGATGTGAATTAACCCCCGATCTGTTCTCCAACCCTCTACGTAAGAGGTAAAAAACCGATTGGCTTCTTCCACCCGACCGTAGTACACTTGTATCATTTCGCGCGCCCGTTCTTTGGACCCCGCGCAGTCCAACCAGAATTTTTCAACGGCCAGACGAAGATTACTTCGCTGGCGCATTTCCCTGAACTCCCATTCAGTTGTTACATAGCGCAAGGATTCAAACATTTGCTCGGTACTTGTAACCAAGGGAAATGGGTCGGGAAAAGTGAAGATACTAAGTCCGGATTTCTGATTTCCGTCTTTAAGTATGTGAAAAAAGCCCGGACGATTCACATCCAGGATTGAAAAATCGCTGGTTGCTCGCATGGTAAAAACGCTGTCGGCTTCGTATCGGAAGGGCGGTGGACTGTATGACGAAAAAGGCGGCGGGGGCAGCGGAAAGTTCCGGTTGTAATACCGCACAGTCATGTCTTTGCTTTCGTTGTTTTTGATGCGTAATCGCATGGGAGTTGTTACGTAGTCTGTATATAGGGGTATGCGCTGTGCGGTTTCGAACACCAGGAAATTGTGCCGATGGTTGGGATTGAGCTTGTCAATGTCAAACCGCAATTCCTGCGTTTCATTTTTGTTCACATCGGTAATTCTCATCACAGCCCTGTACGTGTATCCGCTTCTTATCGAAAGGTTAATAGCGCTGTGCAGGTAGTTGTCGTCCCTGCCCGGGGCGGTATCGTTAACCCTCACCAATACGCTGTCAACAGCACGTACCATAGGGCCTTGTGGCGGATAAACTTTCAGGTCAATCACGGCATTGGATTCCATGCGAAAGGTTTCCATGTTTTGACCCGGGGTGAGGTCAGATGCAGCAATGCGAAGAAAAACGGTTGTGAGGCCTTCTTCCGGATGAAATACCCGGTAATCTGCACGAATGGGGGTGCGTTCAGAATTGTAAATGTGCGCAAGATTTTCGGAGGAGATGCTCCGCTGCGGAGCGCATCCATGCATCAGCATCAATGCCAGTAAAACTGTGAATGAACCAAAAATGATGTGTTTTTTGCGCATGAATTGTTCGAAACGTTCTTTAGCAATACAACGTGCAACAATCGTGCAAGTTTACACAATAATTGCCGGATTTGCCCTCGCTATGAGAAGTCAGGTGCGCTTGTGGATGGCGTTGCAGCATTTCGGGTTGCTAAGAGCTCCCTAATTGTTGAGGATTACTACGTAGGTACCCGCAGGAATCAAATCGAAAAGTTCGATAATGTCCTGGTTTTTCATTCGCACACAGCCATGTGATGCCGGACGACCAATCAGGCCTTCATCGGGTGTGCCATGTATCATAATGCCCCGGTTGTATGAGTCACAATCGCCGCCTTTGTTTACACCCGATTCAAGTCCGTCGAGATGCATCACCCTGGTTGTAATGACATCACCGGAGCCGGCCTGGGGCTTGTTATTGATGTTAGCAACGCTACCGGTGAATACCTTTTCGCGAATAATACCTAGTACTGGCACGGTGTCGCCTACTTTTTCGCGTACCTTGTGCAAGCCAACAGGGGTTTGGAAACTTCCTGACTTCTGACCAATGCCTTTACGCGCAGTAGACACAGGAAAGCTCCTAATAACCTCATTTCCGCTAATCAAATACAGGCGCTGCTTTTTGGCAGCCACGTACAGGTATGTTTCGAAACGGTGTTCTTTGTATTTGATATCCAGATATTCAGTCAGGAACGAGACCATGGCCGATTCTTTCTTGCGCTCCGAAGCCGGATTGGAAGAAGAGAATAGCAACCCACAGAACAGCAGGGTGATGGTGGTGAGCCATTTCATGCAACAAATTTAGGCATTAGAAGAAGTTCACGAATCCAAAGTGTATTTTACCTCCGCGCAGTTGTATCGGATTTCCAAACTGACTGCCCAGTGCATAGGTCAACGAAAATATACCTGCTCCGGTTTCGAAGCTGATGCCCGCACCAAATCCATACGGGGTATCGCGCACGTATTCGTTGCGCGTATCGGTTTCGTACCACGCTCCGTCAAAGAATGCGAAAAGATTGGAGTTTTTCTCAAGCAGAAAACGGTATTCGAGCGTAAAAATGCTGTATGCCGAGGCGAAAATGGACTCCTCGTCAAAACCCCTGATGGAATGCAATCCGCCAATTCGGTACACTTCATTGATAAACATGGTTTGAGCCTGCAATAGAGCTCCTTTTACACCCAGCATTACTGTATTGCGTTTGCCTATAGGAATAAAAGTGCGCGCATTGATTCTTCCGCTCCACTGGGTTGACCGCAGTTCTATGCCTTCGTAGAACGAATCGTCAATTTCAGGGTTTTTTCGAATGTTTCTGCTTCCGGCTGCTCCCTTCAGAAAAAACTGGTAACCGCGTGTGGGGTTGAATGTGTAGTCGAGGTCCACGAGATTAACCTCCGCCCCAAAGAGCGTGATGCTCGCGTTTGCAAGACCGTCGCTCGGATTAAAAGACCTTGAAATGACATTGGATTGAGTGGGTTCAACAAAGGCCTGGATATAATCCTGTCCTGAAAACATGTACGACACTCCAAGGTGGCCGTTTACCTGTACAAAGGTTGTGTCACGCCTAAACAGGTTAAAGCCCAGGTTCATTCCGAAAGGAGTGTTGAAGAGATAGGGGTGATCAAAGCGCACCTGGATATCTTGCGTTGCAGTTTGTAGTCGGCGCCAATTGAGTGATATCAGTTCCCCTCGTTTAAAGGCGTTTTGCACGGCCAGTTTTACATCGCCGGTTATGGTAATGTCGCCGGTCAGTTCATCGGGCTGAAGTCCCAGAATTCCGTCAAAACGGCTGGCTTTTCGTTCGTTGAGGTAGTACCTCACTTTGGTGAGCTCTTCACCAAAAACCACCTCAGTAGGTTTGAATGCGGTAACAAAAGGCAGTTCAGACAGCATTTGATCTGCCGCTGCCACTAACCTCTCGTTGTAGATGCTCCCCGGCTTTATTCCTACGTAGTTGTAGAAATATGCGGGGTTGGTTTTGGTGCTGCCGCGTACAATTACGCTGTCAATCACTACCAACTGGTTTCGCTCCATGTAGATTCCGGCCGTGATTTTTCCGTTGTCGATGGATACGCTATCCAGCTTAACAGTGGCAAATGGATACCCGTTGTTCTCGCAATACTCCAAAATGCTTTCAAAGAGCTCGGATACCTGTCGAGGGTTCATGGCGCGCTCATAGAATATCTTATCGCGAAAACGTATAGATCCCAGTGTAGCTCCGTCTAGATTACCCCTATTGAGCATGGCCCAATCAAAGCGGGGTCCGCTGTGAACATAGGCTATCCACTTGTTTCCATATTCGTGGATGCTATCCACCGAAAAACTTAAATGACCCCGTCGAAACATTTCAAACCTGACATCTTGCAGCGCGTTGTACCTGTTGGAACGGTTTTTGAAGCTGTAAAGACGAACAATATCAGTCGGGAAGGTCCCGGCTGCGTCCACCAATTGCAGGCTGTAACGCGGTTTAGTTTGCGCAAAGGCCATGGTGCTTACAGTCAAAAATGCTGCAACAAGCACAAGGTGAAGCAAAAAGCTTCGGTAGAAAAAATCAAGAAAAAAGCTCTTGAGCATAACCTTTCGGGGAAAGCTGCGTTAAAAGTGCAAATGCCTTACGGCTCAATGTGGATAAAAAATGGAAATTAAACTCAGAACGCAAACATAAAAGTATTAGTTTGCGCTGATTTTGAAAACGACGAATATTCAACATCACCACCATGAAACGATTTCTTGCAATTTTCTCTTTAGTGTTGCTGACCGGTGTGCTCGCGAGCTCATGCGGTTCTCAAAAGCAGGCATGTGCTGCTTATTCCTCAGTAGAGGTGCATACTCCGGCTGACAACAGCTAATGCCTGCATCCTCTCTTCTGTTGAACAGTCCTTTCCGAAGGAAAATGTTTTCCTATCAGCTTTCTGAATAGCGAAATGAGACAGCTTGCTCGATATTCGGATGCAGACTTTTAGCAACAGGGCAGCTTAGCGCACTTTCTTCCAGCAGCTTTTTTTCCCGGGCAGAATAATGATTGCCCGAAATGGTAATCCCTACCTCTATTTTTTCAATACGCCTTGGCGCTGATGCCATGTGTTTCCATACGTTGGCACTGGCCGATTGGAACGCAATTCCATGATTTCTGGCAACAATTCCCATCATCGTGAGCATGCAACTTGCCAAAGAGGTTGCCGTTAAATCCGTAGGCGAGAACGATTCTCCGTTTCCGTTGTTGTCCTTTGGCGCGTCTGTTATTAATACCGTGTCGCTTTGACAGTGAACCGCTGTTGTTCGCAAATTTCCGATGTAATTTACTCGTGAAGTTTCCATATTCGTTGAATGGTAGATTTCAGGCCCGTAATTTATAACTTTGCATACTCATGACGAAAACTGCGTTTTCCTTAATTCTCACTGTTTGGCTGGCTGCGGCAATCTCTTTGGTGCAGGCGCAGGAGACACTCTATGAGGAAACCATGGTTGTTTACAAGCAACAATACTACGGGGGTTTGAACCTCCATACCAGTGGTTGGGGAGCGAATTTTGCCCTGTTAAAAAATCAAACGGCCCACAGAGGAAGGGTGCTCCACCTTGAAATTGTTGGGATGAACAGTCACAAGCAAATCAAGAGTTTTAATCCTGTTTATGAAGATGCGCGAGGCTACCATTACGGAAAGCAGTATTCATTTTTTATTGTGCGCCCTTCCTGGGGGATGAAGAAAGTGATGACCGACAAATACCGTCGAAACGGAGTTGAACTGTCTTATACGTGGTCGGTGGGTCCCTCCCTTGGTTTCGCCAAACCGGTATACCTGGAAATAATGGAAGGGGGCTGGTTTACTCCGGGGCAGATTACAATAGAACGCTACGACGTAGACAGGCATTTCCATGAACATATTTACGGTCGCGCATCAGCCCTGGAAGGTTGGGGTGAACTCAGATTGTTTCCCGGGCTGCACGGTAAATTCGGATTTATGTTCGAGTATGCAGCCAATAAAACCGGGCTCAGGGCACTTGAGGCAGGAGTTGCATTTGATGGTTACGGGCAAGTGATACCGATTATGGCCCTCGAAGGCTCAGAAAATCGTCAGTTTTTTCTGAATTTCTACCTTAATATATTGTTTGGCAAGAAATACAATGTTACAAAATGATAGATGAGACAACGCAGGAAGTTCCCGTCAAAAAGCCATCCTGGCTCAGGGTTAAGCTTCCAACAGGCGAAGCATATAAGAAAGTTCGTGGGTTAGTAAGCGAACACAAGCTGCACACCATTTGTGAAAGTGGAAACTGCCCGAACATGGGAGAGTGTTGGGGTGCAGGAACAGCCACCTTTATGATACTCGGAAATATCTGTACCCGATCTTGTGGTTTTTGTTCTGTGGCGACAGGAAAGCCGCTTGATGTGGATGTTTTTGAGCCGCTTCGTGTTGCTAAGTCTGTGAAAATAATGGGGGTAAAGCACGCAGTGATTACCTCGGTTGATCGCGATGACCTTGAAGATGGAGGTTCCGTGATTTGGGTTCAAACCGTGCGGAAAATCCGGGAGTTGTCACCTGACACCACCCTGGAGACGCTCATTCCGGATTTTGCTGGTAAATGGGATAATTTGAATCGAATCATAGATGTAGCACCTGAAATAGTTTCACACAATCTGGAAACTGTGAGAAGGCTTACCCGTCAGGTTAGGATTCAGGCCAAGTATGACCGAAGCTTGGAAGTCCTGTTCAGGCTAAAAAAAGGAGGGATGAAAACCAAGTCGGGAATGATGCTCGGATTGGGTGAGACCCATCAGGAAATCATTGAAACATTGGAAGACCTTCGCAGCGTGGGGGTGGATATCGTTACACTCGGACAATACTTGCAGCCAACGAAAAGCCATCTTCCTGTGGCAGAGTTTGTTCATCCGGACAGATTCAAAGAATACAAAGAACTGGGCTTGGAAATGGGGTTCCGTTATGTAGAGAGTGGGCCGCTAGTTCGTTCGTCGTACCATGCCGAAAAACATCTTTTTTGAATCAAAGGAGTGTGAAAAAAAAGCAGAAGTTTAGGAGGTGAGAATGATAAGCGAATGTTAAATAATGCCTACCTTCAAGCCCTGAAAAGAGCGCGGATGTGGTATTGAACAGATGTGCTGGTTTGCTAAAGTTCTGAACGTTAAATTTTAAGAGATTAAGTAAAAAGCAAAACATGAAAAAGTTTCTACTCATTGTTTCGAGTGTGATTGCCGTGTCAGCACTGCTGATTGCGGGATGGAACCCGTTTGGGTCTGGTGAGAAAGTTGGCTTGTACAAGCCCAGAACGGCCAATTTCAACGCTGAGCGCGGAGCGCACGGTTGGATTGAGTACATGAAAGAACTCAAGCGCAATTATTACACAGGCGAAATCGAGATTGAAGACATTCTTGCCACAAGAAAAGCATTGAACAAGTTTAGTCGCAACCAGTCCAAGAGTAATGATATGGAATGGCGCACACTGGGCCCTGACAACATTGGTGGGCGTGTAAGAGCGCTCTGGCTCGACCCAAACAATGACAATCATTTATGGGCAGGGGCCGCCTCAGGTGGGGTGTGGAGAACCACTGATGGAGGCAACAGCTGGGAGGCAGTTGAAAGTTTCAATAAGAATGAAAACTTCATGTCGCACATGCCCATTGGCTTCATCAACCGAACAGGTAGCGGTATTTATTACATCGGTACCGGATCTCAACACGAGAACTTTAACCCTTCCGGGTCAGGAACCCCCGGTTTTATCGGTAATGGCCTTTTCCGTTCAACCAACACCGAAGGAACGGAATGGGAAAGAGTGTTTGGCCCCGATCAATACTTCAATACAAACCAACCCTGGCTTACCATTGACGCTATTGAACTGGACCCCAGTAACCCCGAAAAAATGTGGATTGCTCACAGCGGTGGTTTGGATGTCTATATCCACGGAAATGCTGACCTTGAGCCGCGTCCTGCCGGACTTCCCGGTACAGCTGTGGCCTGTGAAGACGTTGATATTTCTCCTGATGGTCAGGTTATTGTTACATCGGTTAATACGCGAGGATACATTTCAACCAATGGTGGCCAAAGCTTTTCAATGATTTCCGGAACACTCGCGAACGGTGGTCCCAATGTGCTGGGTGCTGGTGGTAACAGCCGAATAGAATTTGCTGTCTCGCGTTCGCCTGAGAATTACATCTATGCATCCGTTGTAAATACCAACCAAAGCCTGCGGGGTGTCTTTGCTTCGTGGGATCAAGGTGCTTCATGGTACCGAATTGCTCAGGATGTGAACGATTCCGGTACACAGCCGGCACTTTTTCAGCCGTTTGGTGGTGTAGGCGGACAAGGCCGTTGGGATAATGCTTTGTCGGTTAATCCTTTGAACCCCAAGCAAATTTTTCTTGGTGGTTTGGTTATTTACAGCCATACCATTGTGGGTAATGTTCCTTCGCTTTCCAACTGGGAGCAGCGCAGCCTTTACAGCACCAACTATCTGAATCCTTTTGCGGTTCACCCGGATGTTCACCGATTTGTGTGGGATTCGAACAACATTTTCTGGGCTTGTACAGATGGTGGTTTTTTCAAATCAACCACGATGGCAACCTCCAATGCGCCAACATTCTTCCCGGCCAATCAAGGATTTGTAACAACGCAGTTCTATGCTATAGCACATGGCGAAGATGGCCGAACGATTGGTGGAACCCAGGATAACGGAACACTATACCAGAATCTGCAAGGACCCACAGAAAACCACGGTTTTGAGGTGTTTGGTGGAGATGGATTCGATTGTGAGATTTCGTTCCTGCGACCTGAACTTTTGATCGGATCCAGTCAGTTTGGTACTATTTTGCGCTCTGTTGGCGCTGGCTTTGGTGAATTTATTTCACCGCCCCCGGGATCGTCGAGCGACTTTACCACGAACCTGCGTTTGGTTGAAACGGAGTTCGACCCATATTCAAAGCGTGGTATGTGGTGGGGTGCAGATACCCTGCTAGATGCTTTTGTGTTTGATGAACAGGTTTGGCCCGATGGCAGCGTTACACTGGGTTATGTACCCGAGGGTCACTGGATTCTGCATTTTGCAGCTGCCGATCAGCGTGAATTGTGGACGCAGACTACCGAAAACATGTACTACTACGAGACACGTGTAACACCTGATACCACATTCTTTACCGTGCTTGATACTGTGGAAGTAATCACGAATATTGAGTTCGTGGACACCACGTTCTTCCCGGTTGATACTACCTTCACCTTTGTTTGTGATACGGTGGAAATAATCGTGGATACGACCTACATAGATACATGTACCACCTTCCAGAACCAGATTTTCTGTGTCACCATTGATACGCTCTACACCTTTGGTGACACTGTACTCTGTGAGGTGACCGACACCATCATCGATTTTGATTTCTTCCTCAACTTCGACACAACATTTACTTATGTGACAGAAGAAACCATTGACTTCACCATTGAATTTATTATCGATGAACACGTCGCAGACTCCTTGTTCCTTGTAGATCCGGTTCAGTCCCTGTTTACAGTCGGTCACGGCGGTGGTTTGGGTATATGGGTTACACGAGATGTTACCAACACCGCAATAGACCCCGAATGGTGGTTTATCGGTAACGTGGATGAACTTGTGAACAGCATGGAATGGTCTCCTGATCGCGATCACCTGTACGTGGGAACTTCGTCAGGTCGTTTGCTTCGATTCTCAGGTTTCAATGAACTGTACTATGCGGAGGATATTGACAACATAACTGTAACAACGCTTATTACAGGTGGCCCACCCATTAATAATATTGCGGTTGACTACTCGCAAGGCACGGGTGGCCCTGATGGCCCTCCAGCCTCCGAAACAGTTGTGATTGCCCGCTCAACCTATGGTGTGCAGAGCAAAGTTCTGCGCTCTACTGTGGCCGCGTCAACAACTTCGTCTAATACCTTCCAGAGCATATTCAATGTTCCCACACCACTGGACAGAATGCCGGTGTACTCTTGTGTGATTTCTAAGGATGATCCGAATGTAATCGTGATAGGAACAGAAGTGGGTATCTTCCGAACTGATGATGGAGGAGGAAACTGGTACGAGGCTAACGGTGGCCATATGGATCGTGTTCCAGTTCTTGACCTTCGTCAGCAGTACCGTGAACACTGGGAGGTTCTTAACTCAGGTGTTGTTTATGCAGGTACCCATGGAAGAGGAATCTTCGATAATGATGATTTCTTCTCGCCCTGGACGAGCGTGGAGGAGAATGAAGGTGTCAGCACGGTTAATGAACCACTCATGAGTTCTCTTACTGTTTTCCCGAACCCGATGAACACCCACGGATGGGTTGAGTTTGACCTTAAGGAAGCGAGTGATGTGCGAATGGTAATTTTCAACATCAATGGTCAAATGATGGAGCAAATTCACCGCGAACGCCTTCCGGCCGGAAACCAGCAGGTGCAGTTTAGTGCCGAAAGACTTTCTGCGGGAACCTACCTGATTCGTGTAGAAGCAGGCGGCATTGCCGAAACCAAGCGCTTCATCGTAACCCGATAAACTGATTGAAAAAAGTAACAAAGCCTTCCCGTAATTTCGGGAAGGCTTTTTTTTACCCATGACCAGAATAGGAATCAACGGACTCGGCCGTATCGGACGAAGACTTTTTCGCCTCCTGAGCGAATGTCACGATATGGAAGTAGTGGCCGTCAATGATCTGGCAGATGCCGAAACCATGAACCACTTGTTGCGCTTTGATTCAGTGCATGGCTTATGGAATCTCCAACCGGAAGTAGCAGGCAATGCCTTGGAGCTGGAGGGTCGCTCCATAGCCTATTCCCGTCATGCGAAGCCTGTTGATATTCCGTGGTTCAAGCATGAGGTAGACATTGTATTTGAATGCACAGGCCATTTTAAGACGCGTGAAAGGGCCAATGGCCATCTTCAGCAAGGTGTTCGGGCAGTTGTTTTATCTGCTCCGCCTGAAGATGCTACCATCAAAACAATTGTAATGGGCATCAATGATCACTTGCTCAGTGCTGACGACCGCATCGTATCGAATGCTTCTTGCACTACGAACTCGGCCGCTCCTATGGTGCAGCTGGTAGATGAGATTTGTGGGGTGAAAAGCGGATATATCACTACTGTTCATTCGTACACTACTGACCAACGTCTTCAGGATGCACCGCATCGCGATCTGCGCCGCGCCCGGGCCGCAGCTCATTCAATTGTTCCTACAACCACCGGTGCGGCCAAGGCCATTACGCGCATTTTTCCCCATCTTGATGGAAAACTGGGAGGTTGCGGAATTAGGGTTCCGGTTCCCAACGGATCACTCACCGATATATCCTATGTTGTGGAGCGCCCTCCATCTGTTGAAGTTTTGAATGAGGCGTTTGCATCGGCTTCTCTCCACCGTTGGAATGGATTGCTTCAGTATATCGAAGATCCGGTGGTATCTGCAGATATCATCGGCAACCGGCACTCATGCATATTCGATGCGCAACTTACCAGCGTAATTGATCACATGGTAAAGGTTGTGGGGTGGTACGACAATGAGACCGGGTATTCGGCCAGACTCATTGATCTTGCCCGGAAGATGATAGCCCTTCAAAACGCTTGAGCTCCAGGCTTCCGCCTTCGAGTACCGCGTAGGTGTAATGCACAATCCAATCTCCGAGATTTACATACCTGCTGTTGGCACCTACCTGAAGATCGAGCGGTAAATGACGATGGCCAAAAATGAAGTAGTCGATGTGTCGGGATTCCAGAATTTCTTTGCAATATATGGCGAGCCATTCATTGTCTTCACCCAAAAACTTACGGTCGTCATCTCCGGTATGTTTGCGACTTGTTTTGCTCCAAAAATTGGCCATGCCGATTCCAAAATTGGGATGAAGTCTGGCAAATAGCCATTGGCACAAACGATTGCGGAATATTTTTTTGATGAACTTATAGCCGTAGTCGCCCGGACCTAATCCGTCGCCGTGGCCAATCAGGCATTTCTTTCCGTTGAATGTTCGCTCAATTGGTTGGTGATGCAATGTAACGCCTGTTTCTGAGGGCAAATAGTCAAAAACCCACATGTCGTGGTTTCCGGTGAAGTAGTGCACGGGAATTCCTGAGTCAGTAATTTCGGCAATTTTCCCCAACAATCGAACAAAGCCCCGGGGCACCACCGTGCGGTATTCAAACCAAAAATCGAATACGTCGCCCACCAGAAAGATTTCGGTGGCATCTGTTTTGGCCATATCCAGCCACTCTACTACGCGTTTTTCGCGCGCTAGGCTATCTTCCCTGTTCGGAACACCGAGGTGAAAATCAGAGGCAAAATATATTTTGTCGGTTTTCAATTCAGCCTGGTATGCGCCGGATGGCTTTAAAGGGGTTAATCTCGTTAAAATTGATCATAAACCGAATAAGCTGGCTGTAGTTTAGCCCCCGGGTCTCAATTTCTCTTCTGATATCTTCGCTCCAGATCACCGGGAAGTACACTTCTACAATTTCCGGTATCAACCACAGATAAATCCCCGCATTGGCCAAAATGCCTGGTGCATTTGGCAATCCTTGCGGATCGCTGAATCCTACATCGGCATAAATTCCCAGCGGCAAGAACTTAAAGGGCGATTGCATTTTTGCGTTCGCTGCCACCATCCACGAATTGGTCTGGCCATTGGCGGTTGGTATTTTGAAATTACCATGACCGCCCACAAACTGCTGGCTCAGCAACCCATTGTTTTCAAACCTTCCAGGGAATACATGGGAATACCGAAAATCCTGCGCACCATTGATGCCGTCCATTCGGAAATTGTAGCGTGGCATGTTGGTGTCATGATGCAGAAAGGTTCCTCCAAAAAAACGGAGAAACAGTGAACGCTTGTGCCGGTTCATCACGAACTTGCCATTCCATTCCAGCCAAACACGATTAAAATCCTCGTGTAAATCAAAAGCCGCCATCAAATGGTACGGACGGATGGTCAGCCTGTTACGCAATTCGTAAGCCAGAAAGCCATAGAGATTGTTGGATGTTGTGGTAACCAATAACTCATCCGAAGGTCTGATGCCAAAGGTTTCTGAAACGTGCGTAACTGCGTAATGCACGTGGTGCGACAGGTTTCTGCTGAGCGGGTTTCTGCGAATGTCCAGTTGAGAAGCCAACTCATAGCGCGTAAAACTTCCTCCAAGCCCGGCGCCGCCCGTTCCGAAGGTAGCGGCACTCATCTCTGTGCGCAAGTTTTCAATCCACCGGGAGCTTTGTATCCGCAGGTTGTGCTGTATAGCAGCGGTTCCGGTAAATTCATTGCTCGCAAAACCAAACATGGGCATTACCCGAAACTCAAACATTTTTTGCAGGGGCGATACATTGTGCAACAGGAGCCCGGCCATCAATCCATCGGTTGTGTTGTATCCGAGGGTAGGGGTGTAATAAAGTGTTGTTCGTGAGGGATCTTCCATGCCGGCCAGCCATTGGAAGCGCAAGGGTTCCATTTTCCGCAAAATTCCCGAGGAGCGAATCGAGTTGTTTTTTCGGTTGATGTCGGTGGTTCTTCTATCGTGGTCAAGCACCAAACGGTGAAAGTTCCTCAGCGAAATCTGAACTGTTGTATCCCGGCCGAACGGCGGAACCCACGCCTGATCCAAAACTTCGCCCTTATCGTTGAGTGCTGTACAAGTAACCGGTCCTTCAATTCCCTTAGCCTTGATAGTGAGATCAAAACCTGAATCGGTGCGCTTCAGGTATTTAATCTTGTAGTCAGACTTTTTGGTGGTGCAAATCAGGTCTTTTACCCATTGGGCATCGTCGCCGGAGGCCTGTTGAACGTATGGCCAAACGTCTTCAGGATAGGGGTGTTTGAATTTCCAATGATCAAAATAGGCCTGCATCGCGGCATCATAAGCATCATCGCCTGTGTAAGCGCGTAAGTACTCAAACGCCAGGGCTGCCTTGGCATATACCATGGCACCGTAGTTCAGTGGAGTAAAGTCTTCGCTGTGCAGGCAGGGAGCCTGATCCAGATTGCGTCGTGCGTTAAAAGCGTACAGAAAGTAGTTCTGGTCGCGCAGCCGGTAGCGGTCAAGCTGTAACCAACGCATGAGCCATGAGTTATGCCTGCTGCCAAAAATGTTCAGATGCGGATGGTGCTTCTCCATGTAGCGCATTTCATTGGCAGTATTCATGCCTTCATCCATCCACGGAAAGCGCCGCTCATTAGAAGCCAGCACACCGTAAAACCAATTGTGACCAACCTCATGCATGATAACCGTTTCGAGGTCCACTGCATTCCCCGACTCACCAATAACGGTAATCATGGGATATTCCATACCAGCACCGGCGCTGATTACACCATCTACAGCAGTAACGTGGTTGTATGGGTAGTCTCCATTCCAAAGTGAGTAGTTGTACACAGCGCGAGTAAGGTAGTCAATACTGCTTTGCCATAATTTTGCTTCATTGTCCGTAAAGGCTGCCCATGCGGTAACAGTTCGGCCGGAATGAGGGAGCACCACATCTCCCTTAGCCACGCGGTAGCGCTTGTCGGCAAACCACGCAAAATCATGGATATTGCCCTGCTTGTAAGTGAGTGTTTTGGTGGTTTGCGCTGAGGGCGGAAACGACATGTTTTTATGAGTTGTCTGCCACGACTCTGTTGAACGGGCTTTTTCGGTTAACCACTCCAGTTCGTCTTCATTTTGCAACTCACCCGTGGCCATCACCACGTAGTTGGACGGAAGCGTAATATTCACCTCAAAATACCCGAAGTTGGCGTAAAATTCTCCCTGGTTGAGGTACGACATGGCATGCCAACCGCGGGAGTCATATACTGCCGGTTTGGGATACCATTGCGTGATATAATAGGCTTGCCCACTGTGCCCGAGGCGCGAAATTTCTGCGTCGGGCAGCGAAACAAAAAACGGGGTTTCAATGATGGCGGTGTCCCCGGGACGCAGAGCTTCGGGCAGGATGAGTTTTGTATAGTCTGCCGGAGTATCGGTGTCATCGGTCTGCGCATCCACACCGTTTACCTTGTATTGGATGTTGCGGATGCTGCCAGTGTTTTCCGGTCCGCTGAACTGAAAAAGGAACTTACCGTGTTTTACCAGTTGCCGCGCGAGAGGTGTTTCAACATTGCTGTAGGCGTTGGGCCAATGGTGCATGTGTACTTCGTAGAGTACGTCAGGCGAGTGGTTAATGTAAGCCATACGAATAAAACCATCGAGCGTGTGCTTTCGGTCATCCAATGCAACATTGATGGTGTAGTTTACTTCCTGCTGAAAATACTCCTGACCGATTGCACTATCCCATGCAATCAGTAGCAGCAAAGCGAGTAAACCAGCCCTCATGATGGTTTACATCGCCAGCATTTCCTCCACCTTGTTCTCGAGTGCACGACCGCGAAGGCCGCTGGCCACAATTTTTCCATCGCGGTCAATGAGTACAGTGTGCGGAATGCTGCTAACGTTGTAGAGCTTGGCTGCAGCGCTGTTCCAGAACTGGAGGTCTGAAACCTGTGGCCAGGTAAGGCCGTCCTGCTGGATGGCTTCCACCCACTTGTCCTTGTCGCGGTCAAGTGAAACCCCATAGATTTCAAACCCTTTGTCTTTCATTTCGTTGTACATCTTTACCACCTTGGGGTTCTCCACCCGACAGGGCTTGCACCACGAGGCCCAGAAGTCAATCAATACCACTTTGCCGCGAAGCGATGACAGCGGAATTACTTTGCCATTGGGGTCGGCAAGTTCAATATCGGGAGCTTCGCTACCAGGCGACAATTTGGCCATGGCCGATACTTTGCGCTCGGCTTCTGCAATCTGGTTGCCCAACATACTGTAGTAGATATGCGACGAGAATACGGGCTCAATACCTTTGTGTACTTCCTTGAACAGCTCCAGGTGTTCCTCGGGATTCATTTCACCAAGAATGGAAATACACGCCGGAGAGTCGGTGTTTTTCGCTACATATTCCTTCTGGAATCGCTGGTAAGCTTCCCGGATATCCTCAAAGGCATCCACCATTTCTTGTTTGGCATCCTCATCTCCCGACATGGCAATAGCCTGAAAGGCTTTCTGGATGGAATCCAATTGTGTGCGGAATGTTTGGGTGCCGGCGTAATAGTCGCGTAGGATTTGAGAATGTTTGGATCCCTGTACTTGGTAGGTTCCGAGTAAATCCTCCATATCGCCGGTAATCATCACATTTTCGGTGCTGTCGGTAAGGAGTACGATTTGTTGGTCGCCCACCACTACCGTGTAAAAATCAAACATTCCGGGCCCTTCCGCAAAGCGAAAGCTTCCTCCAGGACCAATTTCTGCCGCTTCGAGCAGGTTGGCCGCGTTGTTGTGAATGTGGTTGAGTTCAATTTTCTCACCAGCTGCGTTTTCGATCTGGCCTGAGATACCTGCCATACCCGATTCGCTGCTTTCGCAACCCGCGAGAATGAACAATAGTGATGCAATAATCCAAAGGTTTTTCATGGTTTTGTTTTGTTATTCTTCAAGTAGTTGTTGTAGTATTTTGCTGGCAGCTTTTGGGTCGGCTTTACGGTTGCTCAGCTTCATGACTTCTCCCATAAACAGTCCAAGCAGTCCTTTATTGCCCGATTTGTATGCGTTCACCTTGTCGGGGTATGTTTCCAGGGCAGCACGTGCCCAGCTTGTAAGGCTGTCTTCGTCGCTGTTCTGCATGAGGTTCATGGCCTCAGCAAGTGCAGCTGCGGATGTATGAGGCGAATCAATCAAGGCCGGAAACAGGTTTTGGCTCGCTACAGAGTGGCTTACCTTGCCACTGTCAATAAGATCAATCAGTTCGGCTATTTGCACGGGCTTCAGTGAGAACTCACTGATCGCGATTCCGTTTTGGTTCAGGAAAGACTTGACGTCTACCATCACCCAGTTGGCAGCTGCCTTGTAGTTCGGGGTGTGTTGAATGAGTTCCTCAAAATACAGGGCGATGGCTTTGTCTTCGGTAAGCACCCGGGCATCGTACTCTTTCAGGCCCAGCTCGGTGGTATAGCGCACCAAGAGCTCTGAAGGCAAGGGAGGCATTTCACTTCGTACCACCTCGATTTGCTCAGGGGTGAGTGTGAGTGGCTGCAAGTCGGGCTCGGGGAAGTAGCGGTAGTCATGGGCGTCTTCTTTGCTGCGCAACAGGCTGGTGGTGCCGCTCACCGCGTCGAAATTGCGGGTTTGCTGCTCCACTGTACCGCCCGATTCAATGAGCAGGATTTGCCGAACAACCTCGTGCTCAATTGCTCGCTGTACATTGCGCAGTGAGTTCATGTTTTTCACCTCACAGCGCATTCCGAAGGTGTCGCTTCCCTTCAGCATCACCGAAATGTTGGCATCGCAACGCAGGCTTCCTTCCTCCATGTTTCCGTCGCAAATATCCAGGTAGCGCACCAGTTTCCTGATTTCGGCAAGGTACGCATAGGCTTCTTCCGAAGATCGGATATCCGGCTCAGAAACAATCTCAAGCAGGGGAACTCCTGCTCGGTTCAGGTCAATCAGCGTGTCAAAAGGATCCTGGTCATGAATACTTTTACCGGCATCCTCTTCCATGTGGATGCGGGTAATACCGATACGCCGGCTTTTTCCATCCACTTCAATGTCCAGATGTCCACCGGTACAGATAGGTGTCGTGTCCTGCGTAATCTGATACCCCTTTGGTAAGTCAGCGTAGAAGTAATTCTTGCGCGCAAAATACATGGATTCAGTAATGTTGCAGTTCAGTGACAGTCCCAGTCTGATGGCGTGTTGCACTACTTGTCGGTTGACCACGGGCAGGGTGCCGGGCATTCCGAGCGACACCGGCCCCACGTTGCTGTTGGGAGCTGATCCGTATTCATTCAGGTCGGCGCAATATGCTTTGGAGCGCGTGTTGAGCTGCGCGTGAATCTCCAACCCAACCACCATTTGGTACTTGTCGCGGATATGTGGGTCTAGGGTCATGACAGGCGCGCAACCAGGGTTTTGAAAATGGTGGTAAGTTTAGGTTCTGCCGCCTCGGCAACCCGCTGAACGTCCTCATGGGTCACTTTCACGATTTTTCCGGGAACACCAAGGTCTGTGATGATGGACATTCCGAAGCAGCGCATACCCATGTGGCGCGCAGCAATCACTTCCGGTACTGTGCTCATGCCCACTGTGTCGGCTCCGGTATTTCGCACATAGGTGTACTCAGCGGGTGTTTCCAAACACGGGCCCGATAGCCCGGCATATACACCTTTTTGAATGGCAATACCTTCTTCTTGGGCAATATTTTCGGCTTCGCTCACAAGTTTTTTGTCGTAGGCTTCGCTCATATCAGGAAAGCGTGGTCCGAGCTCATCAATATTCGGACCCATGAGTGGGTTGGTGGGAAACAGGTTGATGTGGTCGGAAATAATCATCAGATCGCCTATTTCAAAATCGGGGTTTACGCCGCCGCTCGCGTTGGAGAGCAGCAGATTGTTCACGCCCATCCATTTCATCACCCGCACGGGAAAAACCACCTGGGCCATGGTCCATCCTTCGTAAAAATGAAAGCGTCCTTGCATGGCAATCACCGGTTTGTTTCCCAGGTGGCCGATTATCAGTTTTCCGTGATGACCCTGCACGGTAGAAACAGGAAAGTGCGGTATTTCTTCGTAGGGAATAACTACTTCAGGATCAATCTCACTCCCCAGGCCGGCTAGTCCGGTTCCCAGAATAATCCCCGCTACCGGCTTCAGAGTTGTTTTTTGCTGAATGAATAACGCGGTTTCCCTAATCTGATCAAGCATATTTTTTCAATTCGCGTTCAAAAATCTCTCCGTCTTTCAGGAAATGCACCGACACATCCATCACCCACACCGGGTAGCGCTCAATCTTTTCTATCAAGAAAGGCTGTTCCCATTTTACAGCGTCTTTTTCGGTGATAATGATGTGCTTTAACGGCGGGTCAAAATTATCAAATAATTTGGTTATCCTGTCCATGTCACCCCTGCCGTAGCCGTGGTGATCGGGGAACAGAACAGGATATACGGCACTGCACTTTTTGTTCAGGTAATCAACAAGGTAATCCGGGCGGGCGATGCCTGATGCAAGAAGAACAGATTCGTTTTGGATGCTCTCTAAGGTTCTGGTTTCGCTGTGTCCGAGCTTGCGGAGGTGCTTGTAGGTGAGCCCGCAGAAAAACACCTTCTGGTGAGGTAATGGGTTAATTTTGCGTTGAATTGCATTGAAGTCAGTTTCCTTCGGACACTTCGTAACCACAATGAAGTCAGCCTCGGCCGCGCGCGACTTTACATCGCGAAGGTACCCTGTAGGAATGAGCTTGTCATCCACGTAAAGTCGCTTATAGTCGGTTAGCAGAATGTTGAGTTTCGGACGGATTTTCCGGTGCTGCAGAGCATCGTCCAGAACCACGATATCGCTCCCGTGCTCGTCAAAAAGCAATTGGGTTCCCCTCACCCGATTTGCATCAACAGCTACTTTGCAATGGGGAAGCGCACGCAGCATCAGGAAGGGCTCGTCGCCCAATTGGTTGACATCGCTTTTTTCGGAACCCAGCAGGAAGCCCCTCGAAATTCGCCGGTAGCCCCTGGAGAGAATCGCAACCTTTGCATGCTTGCTCAACAGCCCGGCAACCAGAATGGTAAAAGGGGTTTTGCCGGTGCCCCCGAGCGTGAGGTTACCGATGGCAATAACCGGCTTGTTGAACCCCCTGGATGAGAGAAAACCTTTGTTGTAAAGGAAATGCCGAAGTTGCAAAACCGCCCCGTAAATCCAGGTGAAGGGCAGTAGGACATTTCTCAGTAATTTCATCGGCTAAAAATACAAACTCGTGAAAAGTGAAATGACGATAGGCGATCTAATCAAAGAATTGGAAAAATGGGCACCTCCCGCGCTTCAGGAGTCATATGACAATGCAGGCCTTATTACAGGAGATGCTTCAGAAAAGGTAAGCGGTGTATTGATTTCGCTCGATTGTACCGAAGATGTGGTGGAAGAGGCCCTGCGCCGCGGCTGTAATATGATTGTGTCTCATCACCCCATCGTGTTTCGGGGTCTGAAAAGCCTCACCGGGGCAAACTATGTAGAGCGCACGGTTCTGAAAGCCATCAGGGGTGGTGTGGCCCTGTATGCCATCCATACCAACCTCGACAACGTGGACCACGGTGTGAATCATCGCATCGCTGATCAGCTCGGCCTGGTGAAGAGAGAGGTTTTGCGACCCATGCCGGCCCACCTCAGGCAATTGGTGGTGTATGTTCCGCGCAAAGATGCCGACAAGGTACGCGATGCCTTGTTTGCCGGTGGGGCAGGGCATATTGGTAATTACGATGAGTGTTCTTTCAACATTGGCGGAACAGGTACTTTCAGACCGCTTGAGGGCAGCAACCCCACCGATGGTCAGCACATGGAGCGTTCCTATGCAGATGAGGTGCAAATCAGCGTGATTTACCCTGCCGAGCGAGAGCGCTCTATTTTGCAGGCCATGGTCCAATCGCATCCCTACGAGGTGGTTGCGCACGAGATTTACGCTTTGCAAAACGCCGATCAGACGCGTGGAGCGGGTATGGTGGGCAATCTGCCGGAAGGTATGGATGAAATGGCTTTTCTCTCCCTGCTCAAGGAGCGTTTTGGGTGTGGTTGCGTGCGACACACTGCGCTACTCAACCGGCAGGTAAAAAGGGTTGCGCTTTGCGGAGGCTCGGGGAGCTTTCTGCTTCGCGATGCCATTGCTGCAAAGGCAGATGTGTTCGTTACATCCGACTTTAAATACCACGAATTCTTCGATTCCGAAAGAAAAATTGTAATCGCGGATATCGGACATTATGAAAGTGAGCAATTTACGATTGATTTGATAGGGTCGTTTTTACGGGAGAAATTTTCTACCTTTGCCGTCCATTTTACCCAAGAAGTAACAAATCCCATTAACTACTTTTGATCGATGGCAAACGCAACAAAATCAGATAACGTAGTAGAGCAGAAGCTGAAGTCGCTCTACGGATTGCAAAAGATTCATTCTTCACTTGATCGTATTCGCACAGTGCGAGGTGAATTGCCACTTGAGGTGGAGGATTTGGAAGACGAGATTGAAGGCTTGCGTACCCGCAAAGAGAAGCTCGACGAGGAAATGAAAGAACTTGAGTTCAAGGTTTCCGAAAAGAAGAATGCCATTAGCGGCAGCAAAGAGTTGATCAAGAAGTACGAAGATCAGCAGAGCAAAGTGCGCAACAACCGCGAATTTGATTCACTCACTAAAGAGATTGAGTACCAAAACCTCGAAATTCAGCTCGCTGAAAAGCACATCAAGGAGTTTCAGTTTCAGATTGAGAACAAAAAGGGCACTCTTGCCGAATCAACCGAACGATTGGAAGGGCGTGAAAAAGACCTTGAGCTTAAAAAGTCAGAACTGGATGCCATCGTAGCGGAAACTGAGAAAGAAGAAAAGGCTCTGATGACGGACGCTGCCAAAGCAGAGAAAAACATTGACGACCGCCTTCTGAATGCATACAACCGTATTCGCGAAAATGCCAAGAACGGCCTCGCGGTGGTTACTGTGGATCGCGATGCCTGCGGAGGTTGTTTCAACAAGATTCCGCCACAAAGGCAATTGGACATCCGTATGCACAAAAAGATTATTGTATGTGAGCACTGCGGCCGAATTCTGGTTGACCCCATTATTGACGAAGAGAACAACGAATAGCCACAACAGTGGTGACAAAGACAAAGGCCGGAGTTGATCCGGCCTTTTTTCGTTTGAGCTCCGGAAACCAGGTAGGCTCAGTATTTTTCAGGCTTTGCTTAGTACCGGTAACCAAAAGTAAATGAAACCCCGTGTCGCGCAATATCCAACGCTGCGGATTGGTTGAAACCTGTATTGTACAGCGCGAATTGAGATTGGGTCCATAGGTACCAGAAGCCCGCGTCAATGAAAACTTTTTTGTGCCTCCAACCTACACCGGCTGATGCCATGTGCATTTGGCGGTTTACGTTGCGGAACTCAGCCCGGAAGGGGTTTGAAAAATAGGAATACCCAGCACGCAAGCTAAAGGGAAGCAAACGGTATTCAAAGCCCGAACGAATGTTGTGGCCTCCACCCAATTCGCTTTCAATTTGCTCGTTCTCGGCGATAAACTCATAACTACTGAACGCCCTACGGTTACGCACAAACTGAGCGGAGCCAAAGTTCATGTGTTCGTAGTCTACACTCAGCAAGGCCTTGGGGCCAAATACCCCGGCAACACCGAGCCCAAAACGCCACGGCGTATGGAAATTGTATCGGTTATCAAACACCGGGCTGCTGAATGAATGTCTGGAAGACTCGGCGTATGCCGCGTAGGCTCCATTCAGGTTTGAGGTCATGCCTGTAGAGTACACTTCGTTGTTGGTGTACCAGTGAGGTGTTTGCACGGTCACCCCGAAGCGCAAAAAATCTACGGGTCGCGCGATGATTCCGCCGGAAACACTAAAGCTGCTACCTCGCACCTCCAGATCGGTGCGATAGCTGTGTGAAGTCAGTGATTCTTGATTATCCGGTGTTTCGGTATGTCTGAATTCGTCGAAAAGCACCAATGAACCTACTTTCAGACCCAGACCGAAATAGACCCTGTCGTTGTAATTGGCCCCGAGTGAAAGCATGGATTCGCTGGTTCTTCCGCGGCGTGTTTGTGTTCCTTGTTGAAAAACACTGTTGCTGTTTTCCAACACCGTGTAGTATTCATCGGCAGAGTTATCGTAGTCAATGATGTACGTCTGATAAGCCGGATACACCTGAAAGGGATCAAAAGACGGTAAATCTTCAACAGGTAAGGGTGTCCCCCCCGGTCCCCACGAGTTGGCCTGGTTGGCCAGGTGCTGAGCAAAATTGTGATTACCCTGAGTGCCTTCGTAGCGCATGGTTGAGTTGAAGTCGTTGGTGCGGGTGTAAGAGAAACCTACGTTAAAGGTTTTCCATTCAGGGTGGTTTAACTCGCTTACAAACACAATTCCGAGGTTGTTGGCGTTGAGTCTGCCATCATTGGCAAAGGTATTGCGGCCGTAGTAGTCGGCCCCAATACCTGAGTTACCTGTTGCCAGCGTAATTCCTACTTCATTTCGGGTAAAAACACCGACACCGGCGGGATTCACGTGAATGGATCCCAAGTCGCCACCGAGGGCAGTAAAGGCTCCGCCCATGGCGTTGAATCTTGCCGAGCCGTGGAATTGCTGACGGCTAAAAAGAAGCGCGTCATCCAATTCCTGGCCAAGACTTTCCCACGGCAAGCCCACCAGGGTTGCCCATACAAACAAGGTGAGTGCTCTCATACTGAAGAATTAACGACGTCCGCCACCTCCTCGGCTTCCTCCACCCATACTACCACCTCCGCCGCGACTAGGGCTTGGAGATGACATACGGGGAGATGAACCTCCACGGCTTGGCGAGCCAAAGCTGCGTGAGGGTGAACTGGGTCGCATGGAAGGACTTCCTCCTCGTGAGGGTGAGGGAGAAGAGATTCCGGGACTACGCGATCCACCTCGACTGGGGGGTGAAGTACTAGGCGCACCTCCACGGTTCCCTCCACCACGGAAGAAGGAGTTGTTGCGTCCGTCACTGGGAGGCGGGGTACGGTGAGATGGAGTACCTCTGCTCGGTGCAGGGCGCGAGAACCCGTCAGAGCGTGAAGGCGACTGAGAGGGTACGCGTGTCCCGTCGGGTGTACGTTGAATACCGCCACCTCTGTTTATCTGGTCGGAGTTGGGGCGTTGCCCTGCGCGGTCCAGGCCGCCTCTGTTGGCGCCCTGAAAGCCTGATGCACCGGGTGCACTGCCTGTACTGTTATTAAAGCTGCTTCCGCCAAGTGAAGGGCGTGGTCCTGAGTTGATGGTTCCACCACCTCCGTCACCGGCCCAGATTCCCTGGTTAAAGTTATAGGCGTTGATACCGGCCCAGTATCCGTGTTGGAATCCCATGCCGTATCCCATGCCGTAACCCCAGCCCATGCCCCAGTGCCCGTAAGGGCCCCAGGGTGACCAGGTGTGCCACATGCCAAAACCGCCCCACATGCGCCAGCGGTGCCAGCGGAACCATGGGTTCCATGGGTCCCAGCACATCCAGGGGTTCCACCAGGGGTCATAGAAACCTCCCATGCCCCATCCCATGCCAACACCCATACCCATGCCCATTCCGCCCATCATCATAGGGCCTCCAAAACTGGAGAATCCCATGCGCATGGTTACGGGCATGGCGGTTGCATACTGATTGAAGTGTGTAGGGTTGTTGTAGCGAGAATTGCTGTAGGCGCGTCCGTCTTCAGACGGCATGCTGCGGGCCTCGGGCACGTAATCATCGCCATTGGCAGCCCAAATGTCACCATCGGCTGAGCGATCCGAGCCAAAGTAACCTGCTGAAGAACCAGAAGCACCCTGGTCTTCACCGAGGAAATGATAGGCGTCCTGCGGAGCAGCCCCGCCCGAACGGCTGTCAGCCGGACGAGCGTAGATTCCGTCGTCATCGAATTGTGCGAGTTGTCCTTGATTTGCACACGCTGTACCAAGGAGTAACACGCTGAGGTAAATTCCAAAATGCTTCATAATTCATCAAATTTGTGGAACTTTGGCGGCCGTTTAAGGAGTCGCCTGGCAAAGATAACCCATTTTGACTTCCAAAAGTTCCGGATTTTCTCCTTGAAAAGATACAAAATCTATACCACAACAACGAAATGAGCAAAGAAATTACATCGCGTGCGGAAGATTACACCAAATGGTACCAGGATTTGGTGATAAAAGCTGATTTGGCCGAGCATTCAGCAGTGCGGGGTTGTATGGTGATCAAGCCCCACGGATACGCAATCTGGGAAAAAATGCAGCGCGCTCTCGACGATATGTTCAAGGCAACAGGTCATGTGAATGCTTATTTCCCGCTGTTTATCCCAAAATCCTATCTGAGCAAAGAGGCGGCACACGTAGAGGGTTTTGCCAAGGAGTGCGCCGTGGTTACCCATTATCGTTTGAAAAACAGTGAAGACGGAAAAGGTGTGGTTGTTGACCCTGATGCTAAACTGGAGGAAGAACTCATCGTTCGCCCAACCTCCGAGACAATCATCTGGAATACTTATCGCGGTTGGATCCAGTCATACCGCGATTTACCCATCCTTATTAACCAATGGGCCAACGTGGTGCGCTGGGAAATGCGCACGCGGTTGTTTTTGCGCACCGCTGAGTTTCTTTGGCAGGAAGGCCATACAGCGCATGCCACCGAAAAAGAGGCACGCGAAGAAACCTCCAGAATGCTGGATGTGTACGCTCAATTTGCCGAGGAGTGGATGGCTATGCCCGTTGTAAAAGGGCGCAAAACAGAAAGCGAGCGCTTTGCAGGTGCAGAAGATACGCTGTGTATAGAAGGCCTGATGCAGGACGGAAAAGCCTTGCAGGCGGGTACCTCACATTTTCTTGGGCAGAATTTTGCCAAAGCTTTTGACGTGACTTTCGCAGATCAGGAGGGCAAATCCGAATACGTTTGGGCTACCTCCTGGGGTGTGTCAACGCGGCTCATGGGTGCGTTAATCATGACGCATTCAGATGACAAAGGTCTGGTGTTGCCTCCCAAACTGGCGCCTATCCAGGTAGTGCTGGTGCCTATCTACAGAAACATGGAGCAGCTCGACGCAATACGGGATGTAATGAATCCTCTTGCTGATGAACTGCGCGGGCAAGGGCTGATTGTGAAACTTGATGATGACGACAAGCGCAAGCCCGGGTGGAAATTTGCCGAATATGAAATGAAAGGTGTGCCCGTGCGTATTGCCATTGGTCCGCGGGATATCGAAAACGGTACAGCAGAAGTAGCCCGGCGCGATACAGGAGAAAAGTCACTTGTAAATAGAGATGAGGTTGTGAAGCAGACAACCCGATTAATGGATGAAATTCAAAGCAATCTTTTTCAGCGCGCGCTGCAGTTCCGGAAGGAAAACACCCGCGTAGTTGACGACTATGATACCTTTAAAAAGGTGTTGGACGAACAGGGCGGTTTTCTGCTGGCGCATTGGGATGGCTCCCCCGAAACCGAAGAACGCATCAAGCAGGAAAC
>REDV01000074.1 GCA_007695365.1 Cryomorphaceae bacterium
TCTGGCCTCCGGTAGCTTCTAATTGCACGCTGCTCACATTGGCGCACATCTTTACCCGCTCGGTAAGGGTGGTTTCAAATGCCTCACAGATGCTGGTGTAGGCAAAGAAGAGTTGCCAGATGGGGTTGCTTTGAGGGAAATTGGGCGGAGTTTCTAACTGGTAATCAAAGCGCACCTCCAATTCCGTGGTACCCGTTAAATAGGGTGAAATATCTGCCAGGGCATCGGGGCCGTGCATGGTTACGTTGGCGGTGTCGTCACTTAAACCATAAAGCTGTTGGTTTTGGTAATAGAAAGTGCCGGTTGAGCCAGAGCAAGCCCCAATATTGTTTGTATCTTTCCCTCCTATAAGGCCAACAGGTTGGTTATTCACTGACACATAACTGCCATCACCGGTTATATTGCAGAATTGACTCCCGTGAACTGAAAGCCCAATTGTTTTGGACGTATCGATAGGATTCATGTCGGCAATCACGTAGTTCATAGTAGCCGCGCAATTGGTTTCATTTACAAGCGCCAATGTGGAAATTTCCTCCATTTGATTATTACTGTATGTAATCAAAACATAGTACTCGACGTATCGACCATAACCAGAAACCACATTCAGTTGCTCCTCAGGTGGCGCTACCGCTATGGTAGTTGCACCATTAGTAGAAAAGGAGACTTTCTCAGTAATATCAATAATAAGAGATCTCATAAGTATAGGGGCTGGTAAGCTACTACTCCAAAATGTGAATGGAGCGCTGAGAGAACCTGAATAAGCATTTAAGTCAACAGAGTTATTATTCAATAAAGCCGTTTTGAAGGTCTCGGCTGCATTGTAAACCCCAACAAAAAGAAGAGCCTTACGAACAGTGCTGCCTGGTTCGATGTAAAGCTCGATTGAACCAGGGAAATGCGAGATAGCGCTTGGGTTAAAACCACCTCCTGTTACGCCTCCTTTAAAAGTATCCTGATAGTAAACCATTTGCCCCCAACAAGCAGTATGAAGCGGGATCCAAACAGTTATCAACAAAACACGAAGTGTAGCAATCATGGTGCTAAGCTAATAAATCAATCCGTGAAAAAAGACAGGTTGTGAATAAAATGTGAATATCTTTTCAGCACAAAATTATGTACTTTTTTTTTTTTTTTAAGAGATTCGTTCTGCACGGTCGATCGTAATTGAAAACTAAGTCTAATCTTAAAAAACCAATACGATGAAACATTTAAGTTTACTTGCGACAATCGTCGCAGGCATAGGACTGCTGTGCGCAGCCCCGGCCGCCAAAGCACAACATCCTTGTCAGGGAAGTGTAGCGCAAAATACAGTTTGGTCAAATCCAAATGGAGCTTTAATCTTTCCCGCTGGAGGAGCTGCACCCGTTCCAGAACCTCTCCCCATTCCGCCCAATGCCATTCAGGATGTTGATTACATGGGTCAGCAGGCTACCAACGCCCACAACGCCATTCATGACCAGAATGGGGAGTTGTTGTTTTTTATTGTGAACGGCGTTATTTACGAAGGTGAGGGGTACACCATTGCGGAAATGTAGGTAAATCAAGGAGCGTCCGAAGCAGCGACGACAGGAGCTGCGCCCCGAAATGCTTCGGGGGGAGAAATCTCTTACGAGACATGGTATGAACTGAATGAGATTTCTCCCCCGAACCTTTTCAAGGAATAAATATCTATTTGACTCGGTTTTGAAATGGGATTTCCGGAAAGCTACCCTCAACGAATGGCCCGCAGGTATCTACATTGCCAAACTCATCGTCAACAACAAAGATTTTGACACGGTAAAAATCAGTGTGGTGAAGTAATTGCTTCCCGAATAGCACCCAAGTGAAAAACCGGTCTCTGAAAGGGGATCGTTTTTTTTTTGATTGAGACTACCGGTACGTCCTCGTCATATCCTCATCTACCACCAGGATGTAATCTGCCAAACCACGGCTTTCGGGGTCAAGTCTGGATACATCCTCCTGACGTACGGTTGTGATCGTGAAAATCCGAAGGTCACTGGCATATTGGTTCAGGTACCAGTAAATACCCTCATAGTTGTTGCTGTGATAGCTTCCGTTGAAGTGCAGAAAAATGCCTTCGTCGGGCAGGTTCTGTACAATAAACCAACCCATGGTAGCATCCTTAATGGCCTGCGCTTTGGGAAAGTTATCGCCACCGTGCCCCATGCCCATTTCGAGCATAGCCTGGTAGCCAGGAAGCGACGCGTCATATGGCGGCGGCAATGGAGGTAACCACTCCTTCTCTTCGTCGCTGAGTTCTTCCAGTTTTTCAAAACCTCCACGGTACACTGCCGAAGCCATGTATCGCGGAACATTGGTGGCCACAAAAGGAATGTTCTGTTCACGGGCAAAATCTACCAATGGTTTGTAATCGGTGGCGTAGTTACTCCAAATGGAGTGCACCGTATCTCTAAACTCCTTGTCTTCCAGCTCTCCTGCGAGGTATGCATCCAACAAATGCTGGGTATCCCGTTCAAACATCTCGGCACCCATTACGAGGTTACCGCGTTGGTGTAGATCCTGCGCAAGTTTCAATTGCATCCAATGGGCTATCGGGTCGTCGTGGTATTCGCCAAACAACACCACCTGAGCACGGGCGGCATCGCGGGCCATTTTCTCAAAGGTGGTTTTCTTTCCTTTGCCCGTAAACAGGCCATAAGCCTCCACTTTTTGCGCGTGTGCACCGGCTGAAATCAACAAGGTGCACATCAAAATTCCCCATGTATGCTTCATGCTGCTAATGTAATCACAACTTAATAATTTCGTAACGAACAAGAATCGCCCCGAAAAGGTTACCTTTACCCTTCAACAAATGCTTACCCCTTATGAACGAAAGTATGGACTTTATTAACATGTTTCTCTCCAACATCATCCTGATTGTGGTGGTGGTGTTTTTGGTACTTAAATCAGTAATCATTGTAAAAGAAAAAACCTCCGTTGCCATTGAGCGACTGGGGAAATACAACCGTATTGCCACTTCAGGTTTCAATCTCATTATACCCTTTGTAGAGCGCAATGCAGGTATTGTAAATCTTCGCGTACAGCAACTGGATGTAGATGTGGAAACCAAAACACTGGATGACGTTTTTGTGCAGCTCAAAATATCGGTTCAGTTCCAGGTAAAAAGCGAGCGCGTGCGGGAAGCTTTTTACAGTCTTGACGATCCGCGCCTGCAAATTTCATCGTATGTATTTGATGATGTGCGAGCTGAGGTACCGAAGCTCGACCTTGATGACGTATTCGCCAAAAAAGAAGACATCGCACTCGCCGTTGCCCAAAACCTGCGTGCTGCTATGGAGGAGTATGGGTTTCGCATTGTGAAAACGCTTATTACCGACATTGATCCCGATGACCGCGTAAAAATTGCCATGAACAACATCAACGCCGCAAAGCGCAACAAATACGCCGCCCTGGAAGAAGCTGAAGGTGAAAAAATTCGCATTGTAAAGAAAGCCGAAGCCCACGCCGAAAGCACGCGCCTTTCCGGACAGGGTATTGCGCAGCAGCGACTTGAAATTGTGCGTGGTTTTAAAGAATCGGTAGAAGACTTCCAGCGTTCACTCAAAGAAGTTTCGCACGAGGAAGTGATGCAGTTTGTGCTGCTCACACAGTACTTTGACACCCTCAACAATGTGGGGTCCAATTCAAAGAATACCTCTATTCTTATTCCGCATTCACCCTCGGCCATGAAAGACTTTCAGCAGCAAATCATTGAAGGCACCTACGTGGGGCAACAATTGCGCGACAATATCAAGCAATCTGAGGCCGATCAAGAAGCCAACAAAGACAAACCGCGGAAAAGGAACAATCGCGGTGAGGATCCTTTTGCCGGCCACGATTAGTTGATACCGTAGTCGTAAAAGTCAATATCAAAGCGGATAACTTCCGGTTTTTTGAACAGCACATTCCAAAACCCGTCATACTCCATGCGTTTTGGTACCGGAATACCATCAATGATATGATTCAGCACTTTGATGTGAATATCAAAGTTGAAAAGCATAATGTCGTTTTGTAACACGTATTCGCGCATCACTACTTTCATTGATTCCTGATCGAAATAGGTAATCATGCTTTTGATGACCGTATCGTTCTTTTTATTTCCCTCTTTCTCGCTCACATCAAATACATAGCACGGGCGGCCTTCGTAAATGGTGTGGTAAATATGAAAGTTGTAGTACTGAATCATTTCATCACTGAACAAGGCTACTTTGTCGCCGATAAAAGGCACACTGGCAATTTCCTGTCCGGGATTGAACAACATTTTCTTGAGCTGGCTTTTGTACTTTTCAATGGTTGAGGCGTTGGTCAGTTCCTGTTCCATGCTCTTGATTTCGGTGGTTGGGTAGTAGCGTTCTCGCGGAAAGAACACGTCATCAAACATTTCGGCGGTGAGGTAGCGGTGTTCACCTTTTCGGTTGTAAAGTTTGCCGTTGGTTTTTTCCTCGTCAATGGTCACCCAGGCCATGCGATCGTATCGGTGCAAAGTGGCCTCGCGAAAAAGCGTTGCCTGCTCTTTTTCTCCTCCTTTATTGAACACTGTGAGATTGCTGGTATAGCGATGCGGATAGAACCGAAGGTTGACGTATGCCTGGTAAAATGAGCTGTCGTTCACCACCTTACGGATAAATTCTTCGTGATCGAGATCGGGTTCAGATTCCACAATGAATTCTGACAGGGTAACCACCTTTACCACCTCCTGAGCGTGCAACACCACAGGGCAAAAAAACAGCAGAAACAACAGACGTGCCATCAACGAAAATACGTGCCTGTGGGGGTAATTGTTGTGTGCGCGGGATTTTGCGGAAATGGCGGCCGTCTGTCCCAACCGGTAAGAGCTTTGAATACATCCCACCCCGATTGCGCCACTCTCCTTCCCTGCTCCAACCCCTCAATATTATCTGCCTGAATGTGGTAGCCCCCCATTACACGAGATATACCCGCTGCTTCAGCCGCATCTGTGAAAGTGGCAAAATAAAGCTCAATGGTATCGCTTTGAAATTCCAGAATCTCTGTGAGTGCCCCTGGCTTGAGTCTTACACTGTGGTCAAAAAAGTCATTTCCTTTAAACAGCTTCAATGCATGTGAACATGCCCCACTCACCGTGCTATGCCCGGACGGGTATGCCGGAAAAGGAGGACACAAAAAGCTAAACGGCGAGTAGGGAATCCATTCGCGACCCTTCATTTCTCTCCACCCCTTATCCGGCCCTGCCCATCCCACAAAGGTCGTGTCAGGTAAAATTTCACGAATCAAAGCATAAGGCCGTGCAAAGTCGTAGTACATCTTAGCATCCCAACAGGCAATAAAGGCATCCATAGCCACGGCTTCTACCCAAAAGTACATGAGCACATCCTCGTCCAACGAATGGCGATCGCGTTCAGAAACATGTTGGGCAAAAATGAGCCAATGTCCTGCCTGCTGCACAGAATGCGGACCATCGCGCATAAACTCAACGAGGGCTTTTTGCCATGGACTGAGATGGGTTTGAAGTGAAATAACCTCACGCACCTGATTGAGCAAATCTTCTGAATCGATGGCAGGTGGCGGCCCCGGACGGTGTTGATTTGCTGAATCCAACAGCAAAGGCTCCACAAGGTGCCATTGCGGTGACAGGCACTCAGGGGCAAAACGCTCGCCTGTTTCTTCGCGCACAAAATATTTTGGTTGCCATTTCTCGATATCAACCATTGTATCAGGATGGTTCACCGGCAGGTAGCCTGTATAATCTGCGTAGCGAATGCCGTCTGTACCCAGTTCATTGGATCCATCTTCCAGCCGCGACTCAATCACCATTTTGGCGGCGAGATTGCCCAAACCTTCAGGTGTGGATGGGTCAATACTCTCGTTATCTGGGTCGAGGCCCATTTGAACCACGGCGGTGCGAAAAAATACCGAATCCGCAAAGTAGTAATGCAGACATGCGCGGTAGGCGGCATAGCTGATGGCGATTTCCTTGTTTTCGAGGGTTCGCAGCATTTTGGGAACACGCTCAACATTTTGGAGGTACATGGGTTCGGCAAAATCATCGTACCTGCTCCACGCGTCGTACACCGAGGTCCAGATGAGCGCAAGTATCCGCGAAGTGATGGTGGGGCGAGGGTTAAAACGGTCTGTATCGCGGGCCGTAGCCTCCAGCGTTATCTGTCCCCACTCATAGGCCCGATTCGGCCATTTTTGTTGGGGTTCTGATGATGATGATTCCTGGCAAGAACCTGAAAACAATAAAAGAACAACCAGAAAAAAACCAACTTTTAAACGCTGCATACTCTATAACCGGGCGTAGCAAAAATTACGCTGTGAAAGCCAAAGATAGGCCTTATTCGTCGCATAAAAAAGGCCTGACCGCTAAAGCAATCAGGCCCAAATAGGGAAAGCCCGGGTAACTATACCCGCGCCGTATCTTCGTAAAACTCTACCTGGCCAGTTTCCACATCGTACATACCGCCTATCATGGCAATCTGTTTGGAGCGGATCATTTCATCAAGCACCGGACTTCTTCTGTGAATTTCATCCATCACATGCTGAACATTTAACTGCGCTACGCGATCTACAAACTCGCCGTTGGCTGATGAACGATCGTCGGTGGTTTGAGTTTCAGCTTCCACCGCGGGTTGAATCTTGTTGAGCAAAGATGTTAGGTTTCCAAGTTCCACTTTGTCGCAGGCACCTTTCACAGCTCCACATTTTGTATGACCAAGCACAACAATAGCCTTTGAACCAGCCGCAGCACAAGCAAACTCAATGCTTCCCAATACATCTTCGTTCAGAATGTTACCGGCAACGCGGCAGCTAAATATGTCGCCTATTCCCTGGTCAAAAACCAACTCCGCCGGTACGCGAGAGTCAATACAACTCAATACTACCGCAAATGGATGCTGACCTGAGGAGGTTTGTTCTACCTGACTCAATAGATCTCGTCCGGCTGTGCGTTTCTCGAGAAAGCGCTTGTTCCCGTTTTTCAACAGTTCAATGGCCTCTTTGGGTGTTATCTTGTCCTGCAGCTCTTTTGTTAATGTTCTCATGATTTAATTTTTCTGTGTTTGTGTTGTGCGATCAATTTTTTCAAAAATGACAAAAAACCACGGTTCTAAGAAATGAAACCGCCAGAAGGCTTCGCTTTTAGCATATTTTTAGAACCCCGGAGGCTGGAAAATCCGATGTGGGGCATTCATGTTTTAGTAAGCTGTTACATTTGAAATCTCAACCAATCAAATTCATTTCCTATGGAAAAGCGTCAAATGCGTGCACAATTGTTCAGACATCTCGACGGACTGGTTACAGCTCCCATTGCTCATTCGCTCACTCAGCATGGGGTGCTCAAACGTATTTTACAAGATCAAACTATTGATTTAGATGCACTTTCTGAGGAATTTTCGACCAACACGGGATATCTTAATGTGGCATTGCGTGTACTCGCCTCGCAGGGCTTTCTTGATTATCACGTAAACGCTTCAACTGGTGAAGTGCGGATTGATAGCAACGCAAAATCTGAAAAGGCTTTCGGGATGTTCGACATGTACCGAAGCGTGGTTGAGATGCTCGAGCTTTCGGGGAACTTCCATCCGCGCAAGTTTGAAGAAGCGCCCTTCCGGAAATTGCAAGCTGTTCACAAAGAGCAACAAGAGCTGGCCCGGAAAATTCCGGCCAGCGAGCCGGACCGCGGCATATACCAACAAATTATGGCTCACAGAGAGGGTTTCATTGTGGGGCCAACGCTTGTGCGCTTGGGCATGAACGGCATGTTTCACCAGTATTTTATGAGCACTTCCTTTCGGCCCGAGGAGTTTCACAAAAACCCCGGACTTTTTAGGGAACTTCTGTATATACTCACAGATATGGGCTGGTTTACCGAAAAGGATGGTCACTTCAGGTTTACCGACAAGGGTTTTTTCTTCGCAAAACGGGCGAGCGCTTACGGGGTAACTGTTTCATACTTGCCAACTTTTAGAAAGATTGACGCACTCATTTTTGGCGATGCAGACGTACTGAGGATATCAGACCCCGGAAAAGAGGAACTTCACGTAGATCGAGAAATGAATGTGTGGGGAAGCGGAGGCGCTCACAGCAATTACTTTAAGGTGGTGGACGAAGTGATCATTGACCTCTTTAACCGGCCGATTGAAGAACAACCCAAGGGCGTGCTCGATATGGGCTGCGGGAACGGCGCTTACCTGAAACACATTTTTGAGGTTATCGAACAACGCACGCTACGCGGAACCATGCTTGAAGAACACCCGCTGTTTCTTGTGGGTGTAGATTACAATGAGGCTGCACTTCGGGCAACCCGGGCCACCCTCATTCAAGCCGATATCTGGGCCAAGGTAATCTGGGGCGACATCAGCAACCCGGCCGGTCTGGCCAAGGATTTGCGCGAGCACTACGACATGGATTTGGGAGACCTGTTGAATGTACGTACTTTTCTGGACCACAACCGAATCTGGAAGGAGCCATCGCAGGTGAAAACCACCGCGAGTTCATCCACCGGAGCCTTTGCCAGCAGCGGAAAGCGTTTATTGAACAGCCATGTTGAAGCCAACTTGCGCGAGCACTTTGCAGCCTGGGCGCCTTACCTCCAGCGATTTGGACTACTGATGATTGAACTGCACACCATTGCTCCTGAGTTGTCTGCACGTCATATCGGGCAAACAGCCGCCACGGCTTACGACGCAACCCACGGTTTGTCTGATCAGTATATCGTTGAAATAGATGTACTTCACAAGGTTTGCAGGGAGGTTGGCCTCGAGCCGGATATGGATGTATTTCGGCGCTACCCCGATACGGAGTATGCCACGGTGAGCATTAATCTGCTGCGCGGAAAGAAGTAGGCTAACCAATAGGGGTTTTCTTCTTTCCCGGCTTCACCCAAAGGTAGTCCACAAAAAACAGTACCCTCACAGACAAACTGTTGAGCTGCGGTAAATCCACCAAGCTTTGCACGTTATTGAAGTAATTTACCGGGATCTCGTCGCCGGCTTCATTGATTACATTTTTCCACACGATACTCAATTCGCTTCCCGGAGTAAAAATCCATGTGAAGGCGAGGTCAATGTTTAACACATTGAAATTCACATCGTGGTTAATGCTGTGGTCGGTGGGAAGCAAGGAGCCATCCGATTCAACGATGTAGTATTGGTCGTACACCGCCCGCGACCAGTAGTGACGCAGTCTGAACAGCAAGTCCATATTGGGGCCAAAACTGTAGCGCGTAGTAAGCAGGTTCTCAATGGTATTTCGGTTTCGTTTACCGAAAATGATATTTCCTTGAGCGTCGTTGTTTACCCAGCCAATGTCGTCGAACTGGTCGTTGAAGTTGACACGAGGTATGATGAACAGCCTGTCGCTCACACGCCATCGCGGAGACAGGTAGTACGACAGCTCCCAGCGGTTGTTCTCATCAAAATTGGCGTAATCCACCCCACCGTCAAGCGCAAGAACTTTACTGTAATCTGATGAAAACCAACCTCCGGCCCATATTGCCCGCGGTGCCTGGTAGAACTGTTGAAAGGTTCGGGTTTCGAAATAGTCTTTCCAGCCAATGGGTGCACCAGAAACAGAGAGGTTCACCATCAGGAATCCCTTAAACAACATTCTGTGCGACAGACTGGATGTAAAACCGGTAAAGGTAGAAGGGTTATAAAGTCTGAAATGACTGATGGTAAAGTTGGTCCACGACCTCAGAAACATTCCGTAGGGTTCAAACAGGTTGTACGCAACTTTGGCGCGTGTGGCCATCTCGTTATTTGCCGCGAGAAACCCGAGGTCATTGGGATTGTATCGGTCGGACTCAAGTTGATGCTCAATACCGTATTGAAGGTTGCCGCTTACTTTTGCGAGATCTATAAAGTAGCGAAACCCCACATCGTTTGCCTCATTGGGCATCAACCTTTGCGAAATCGCTCCTACGCCTGCTGCCTGCCAGGTGTTGGTTTTATCCATGATACGAAAATCTGTGGCCGTTACGTTGGCGTCGTAGGTACTGCCCTCGCGCCAAACATTGGTGTTGATGAGCGAAACGTAAGAGTTGTTCTTGAGGTTCTGATCCACCACAAACACATTGTAATTGGAGAAAGGGTTGGTCATTACGCGCCGGCGATCTCCCTGTTCGTTCTCAATGGTTGCGTAGGATGCCGCAGTGAGCGAGTTTAATACTCCAACACCAAGGCCCGAATTGGTTCGACCCGAGAGTTTGGTTGAATTGAGCAATTGGGTTTCCTGCGGATTTTCTACGATGTGCTCGCCTTGTTCGAGCTGGCCCGCCACGGAAAAATAGTTCACCGGCCTTCCTCCTATTCTCCGCGAATAGAAAATGTCGCCCTTGTTAAACAGCTCGGTTCCTTCGGTAAAAAACTGGCGCCGTTCTACAAAAAACACCTCGAATGGACTGAGGTTCAACACTTCGTTATCGGGAAGCACCTGGCCAAAATCGGGTATGAGGGTTACATCCAGTGTAAAAGCATCGTTGATACCGTATTTAATGTCCATTCCGCCGTTTATAATGGTGTTATTGACAGAAGGCTCGCCGGGTGCAGACACATTCTCCAGATAAGCAGAGGCATACGGGAAAAAGAACAGGCGGGTATCAGCCTGAACACCGGAAATACCTTCGAGTACGCCAAACTGGTTCACAAAACCATCCACAGCAGGGTTGACAAAATTCCAATGGCTTTGCTCGCGAAAGCGTCTTATTTCGCGAAAGAAGTTTACACCCCATAGTTGAACATCTTTTTTGGGGAAGCGCAGTGCTGAGTAGGGAATTTTCATTTCCACGTACCAATTTCCATCTTCAATGTGTACCTCGCTGTACCACACGGCATCCCAACTCACGTCATTTCCTGCCGGTGAGAGCCTAACATCCACTTTCACTCCCGAGGCCGTCACCATAAACTGAAATGCGTTAAGGCGGTCATTGTATGTATCGAGGTAAATGGCAAAAATGTCGGCGTTTTCGGTTTGATCACGTTGGCTGAGCTGGCGGGCAATGCTATCGTTGTGGACATCAAACAGGGTGGCTCCCACATACAGCGCTTCATCGTCGTACAGCAATCGAACCTCGGTGGGTTGCGAAGCAGGTTTCCCTGGTCGGGGGTTGTTTTGAACAAAATCAGTTGCGGGCATAGCTGTTTGCCATGCAGGTTCATCGAGAAAACCATCAATCCGGATAGGCTCGTCAATCCTAACCGCCTGTATAGATTTTCGGGGCACTTGTTGGGCGAGCAATGATTGCGTCGCGAAAAGCAACAAGCCAAATACTTTCAGAATGATTCCTGTCCTTACCACTACCTTCGCAACAAAGGGCGCAAATATCGTTGTTCAATCGGAGAGTTGCTCTCGTATTTTTCCACTAAACATGGAAGGCAACAGTATAAATTCGGTTATGTTCGCGTGAGGCCGCGTTCTTTCATCATGTGCTGCACCTCAGACGCCGGTTTTCCTCTCCAAAAGGGGTCATGCAAAGGTTGCAATGCCAAAATGCTTCCGGGAATGATAAACTCGAGAGTATTTACCACACCAATGCTTTTGGCCGGGATTCCGGCAATAGAATTGTTTGGCTCCGAAAATGATTTGTTTACGACTGCATTGGCACCTATAGCAGTGCCATGAGCAATGGTGACGGCTCCGAAAATTTTGACCCCCGGACCGATGTAGCAATCATCCCCTATTTTGGGTGCTTCTCCCGCAAAACCTGCTCTGGAGCCTATGTTCACACCCGCGTGGATGCGGCAATTGGCCCCTATTTGTGCATGGTCATTTACAATGATGGTTCCGTAGTGGGCAATGGATAATCCGGGCCCAAAGACATTGGGTGGAATGCTAAAGCCAAGTTTGTACGACAGCCTTCGAAACCTGCGCAGTACGAAAAACTTTTGCACCCGCGCCAACCATCCTGACTTCACATTTTGCAAGTACTCAAGCTTGCGCAATGCTTTCTGAAACTCCCAGATAAGATGCGGAAAGAATAAATTTCTCAGCCACCCTGAAATACCTTCCGGCCGGATGACGCCCAAGGCTATTTCATCGGCCAGGAGATAATACTCGTAATCTTTCCGCGATTGGATCATGCGGTAAATGTAAAGCAAATGGGGCCGCAACTGCAACCACCCTCCGCTCCTCTTTCTCTAGTCGAGCACAATAATCTGGCGCTGACCGATGTATTCGAACTGATTGTAAAACAGCAAGCGGTATGTGCCCGATGAGCGAAGCTTGCTTCCCAGGTCAAGTTCAAGAAAACCTGAACCAAGCGGTACACCCACGTCGTAGCAGTGTTTGCCCACCGCGTCGATGACCAATATTTTGTCGAGGTTTAAAGTCGGTTCCCATTCAATACGAACAAACCCACTGCGCGTAGTGGGGTTGGGATAAATCAAGGGGACGGCATTTTGAACATCAACTATGCCAACGGTCCCTTCAATAATTACCAGTCCTTTAAACGTACAGCCATTGGTATCCACCACCAACAAATGATACTCACCTGAAGACAAATTATCCATTATGGGCTGTGCAATAACACTGTCGAGAAATACAGTATAAGGCGGTGTTCCACCGTTAAAAAGGAGATTAAATCCTCCGTCGTTTCCATTGGTTTCCGGGAAGGTAAAAACCTGTACTGAAAGCGGAAGGGGCTCTTGCAGAAGGATATAACCCTCGGCTTCGCACTGGTTCATGTCAACAAAGGTATAGTCGTAAAGCCCGGCAACAAGGTTATCGATGGTTTCACCGCTCATACCGTTGTTCCAAACCACAGAAGCCGGTGGAATTCCAAGAAGGTTCTCAATGTTGATGGACCCATTGTCATCTCCAAAACAAAGGGGTTGTGTTGTAGTAAAATCAATTTCAGGATTGTCGTTCACAACCACTACCAATGTATCCGAATTTGCCACGAAGCCTTCTTCGCTTTGCACCTGCACCCAATATGATCCGGATTCGGTTATTGAAACATGTTGCTCCGTAGAACCATTGCTCCAAAGGTATGAGGTATGATCACCTGCATTCAGGATCAGGGTGTCGCCATTACACATAGAGAACACGCCGGAAACAGACAGAGAAGCCTGATAGCCCTCCCCTTCTTTAAGGTACACGTGTTGGTTCACGTCAAGGTCGTAGTACACATCCGTGTGACCGAGGCTGTAGTTCACCACAATTGAATCCACCATCGTTGCCTGGCCCAATCCGAAAATATGGTGTTGGGAGTCCTGACTCACAAAGCTGTCTCCGCACCGCGTGTAATGGTGATAAGCTTTACCATCGGCATATACGTGAATCCAACTGCCCACAGCCATTGTATTGGATACGGTGCCCTCGATGGTTACTTTGATGTAGTTGTTGGGGTTGGGAGTATTCACCTGGTTCTGCCAGATAAATGAGTCGAAATTTTTTGCGTTGGAAACCACGAGATCAGCAAAGCCATCGTTGTTCAGGTCTCCCTTACCCACCGAGTAGCTGGCAGCCACATGATTAAAGTCAAACATTTCAGGAGTATCGGTAAACGATTGGGCCTCGTTGCTCATAAACAAATAGCTTCTGTCTTCATTGGTGGGGTCTAGCAAAAGCAGCCCTGTAGTCATGTACAAGTCGAGATAGCTATCGTTGTCCACGTCAATAAAAGATGTTCCCCATTGGCACATGAATGTTTCATTCACATGTATCCCTAGTTGCTGACCTACCTCCGTGAAAGTGGTGTTACCATTGTTTCTGTACAAACGTGGAGGCTTGGTAGGCGGTCCACCATTGGTGCACAAAATATCTAAATCACCATCGTTGTCATAATCTGCGAAAGCGGCACACATGGGGTCTTCCCCAAACATTCCGGCACCGCTTTGTTCGGTAAAATCAGTAAAGGTTCCGTCACCGTTGTTGATGTACAAGCTGTTTCCCCAAAGCACACGGTCGTTAATAACATACAAATCAGGCCAGCCGTTGTTGTTGGCATCCAACCAAACCCCCATAAAGGTGGGTTGCAATCCGTTGGCCACACCTGCTGTTTCAGTCACATCGGTAAAGGTTCCGTCGCCGTTGTTTCTGTAGAGTGCATTCTGGAGGAGTGGATTCGTTTCATCTCCTTGCATTACATAACGTGCAAGGTAAAAGTCAAGATGGCCGTCGCGGTCATAGTCGGCAAAGGTGACACCGTAATTCTTGAGGTTGAATGTAAGCATCTCCAAACCCGATTCCAGGGTAACATCGGTAAACTCAAAATTTCCATTGTTTTGATAGAGACGACAAGGGCCATCATAGGTCACTAAAAAAGCGTCGTAATCGCCGTCGTTGTCATAATCCACCCAGAGCAACTGCTTGGTTTCATATTCACTGTAAATAAATGAGGGTAATTTCTGAAGATTTCCGTTCACATTCTTATAGAACACAAGACTGTCATTTACTTGCATAAATGTGATGTCGTCCCAGCCGTCGTTGTCAAAATCAAAAAAGGCAACCCCTGCTCCACCGATAGACATATCGGTATTGACCGAATGTGAGATGCCCTGAGCAGGAGCAACGTTACTAAAGCCCTGTGCTTGTACCACCTCAACAAGCAGCACAACTGCTACAAATGAAAGAACACACGCCCTCGCCCTTTCAAACCCGACTCCCTTTACTTGTTTCATATCAATGTGTTATAATCAATTTCTGTGAGGACATCCCTACCCCGTCATCCCAAACATTCACAAGGTATATACCTGCTGCTAATGCAGGCACTTTCAGCTGGTTTTGTCCTGCATCAAGCACCAGTTTATCATCGCGGTAAATCTGTTTTCCTTTGGCATCTACAATTATCAGGGAAACGATTTGTTGCGTGTTGCACCTGATAAACAACGCGCTTCCGGATACAACCGGATTAGGAAACAAGGACCAGTTACCCGCGAACGAATTTTCCGAAGAAACGAGATTACCAATTTCGAGCTCTGTTTCGAATGAACATCCATTTGCATCCATCACGAGCAGGTGGTAAATCCCTGAGGACAGGTTGTCCATTATGGGTTGAACCAGTACACTATCCAGATAAATATTGTAAGGAGGAATTCCTCCGTTGATGATTAGGTTAAAACCTCCGTCATCTCCTGCAGTTTCCGGAAAAGTAAAGACCTGCACTGAGAGAGGTAAGGGGTTTTGAAGTAATACGCTACCAGATGCACTACAACCATTTACATCCACAAATTGGTAATCGTAAACACCGCCGGGTAAGCTATCAATCGTTACTCCGGTCATTCCGTTGGACCAAATAACTTCTGAGGCTGCATTTCCCATCAGGTTCTCGAGGGCTATACTTCCATTGCTGTCGTTATGACAAAGCGGATGTGTTGCCATAAAATTGATTTCAGGATCCAGAGCTAAAATAACCTCTACGGTGTCGGTTGTGGTTTGCACATGAAACGCGTTGGTGACCTGGGCAAAATAGTTTCCGGGTTGGGTAACAACGATTTGTTGGGTGGTATCACCTGTGTTCCAAAGATATGACTCATGATTGCCTGCGTGCAACACCACGGAATCCCCAGCGCACATAGTGGTTGAGCCTTGAACATCCAAAGAGGCAAGGTAGGTATCGCCTTCAGTGAAATAATAATGTTGGTTGGCTGTAAGATTGTAGTACTTATCAATGTGCCCCCGGTTATACTCTACCCACACCGAGTCAACCACTTCGGCATCGGCTAAACCAAAAATGTGATGTTGGGAGTTTTGCGAGATGTAATTCTCACCGCACATGGTGTATTGGGTGTATTGGTTTCCGTTGATGAAAACCTTAATCCACGAGCCAATGGCCATGCGATTAGAGGCTGTTCCTGTAAGGGTGATTTTAATGTGATGATTGGCACCTCCGGCATTCTGCCACAACTGCACATCGTCGGGGTTTCGGTTTATAACTGCAATGTCGTAGTAGCCGTCGTTGTTGAAGTCTCCGCGAGCAACACCATAGCTCTTCTTGATGTCGGGCTCCGCCATTTCTTGTTCTGTAACCTCTTCAAAAAAGAGACCGTCAATATTCTCGAGCAGGAAATTGGGGTTGTTTGTGATACCGAGATTAGGATGGCCATGTGCTACATACAAGTCCTGGTCGGTATCGTTATCGAAATCTATCCATACTGCTCCCCAGGTCCAGCCAAATACATCTACACCATAGTCTTCCGCGAGTTGGCTGAATGTACCGTCTCCGTTGTTTACCAACAGCATTCCTCTTTTGAAAGGCGAGTTGGTATTGGTCATGTATATATCTAAGTCACCGTCGTTGTCAAAGTCTCCTACAGTGGCCGTCATAGGATCCTGGCCTCCCAATTCAACTCCGGCCTCGACGGATACATCGGTAAAGGTCCCGTCGCCATTGTTGCGGTACAAGCTGTTTTTGTAAACCCTGTCATTAATCACAAACAGATCGGGCCAGCCGTCATTGTCGTAATCCATCCACACACCCTTGAATGACAAACGGATGCCATCACCCACTCCGGCCTCCAATGTAACATTGGTAAAGGTGCCGTCGCCATTGTTTCTGTAGAGATGATTGAGGCGGGTCCAGTTTTGCTCGGGCGTTCCCAGTTGTTCGTACACTGTAACATACATATCCAGGTAGCCGTCGCGGTCGTAATCGCCAAAAGTAATTCCGTAGTGCCTTTCGTTGGCTTGTATAAGCCCTGCCTGCTCGGATACATCTGTAAAATTAAAATTGCCGTCGTTTTGGTACAATCTGTAGCGGCCCTCAAAGGTCGTAACGGCAATGTCGAGGTCGCCGTCATTGTCGTAATCCACCCAAACCAGGTGCTTGTTCATTCCAGGGCCATCAATAAAGGATGGTGATTTTTCAAATGTTCCTCCGTTGTTGATGTAAAAAACCATGCTGTCATTAACCATCACAAAGCTGAGATCATCCCAACCGTCTTCATTAAAGTCGTAAAAGCTCATACCGCTGCCATATTGATGACTCGTAGGAATGGCAGACACTCCCAAAGAATCAGCCACGTCAAAAAACGTTTGGGCTTTGGCCATTGGAAGGCACAATGTAAGAAGGAGCCACGTAAGGATAGACACCTTGCAGCTCCTGATACATCTGAATACAGGTTGGTTCAATTCCATCGTTCCCCACACATTCCGGGTTGTGATGGTATTTCAAGCTCCTTGCAAGAGCGGTGTAAAGATAAACAAATCGCGCCGTACTCTCCAGTACGGCGCGAAATAATTTTAGGGCTTCAGGCCACGGTTACTCAACAACAGCAATTCTAATAATCTGTGAGTTGACTTCAGTGTGAACGCGCAGAAAATATAATCCTGAGGCTATTCCAGACATTGACATCACATGAATTCCTGGTTCCATCCGGGCTTCATCGCGCTGCCAAATGGTTTGACCTGTGGCACTGAGCAATTGAACAACCGCACGGTCAATGGGCTCCGAAAGCCTAAGATTTACAGCGGCACCACTCTGCACTGGGTTCGGGAAAGCTGATAAACCGAAATTCCGCCCGTATTCTGTAACTCCTACTGAGGTGATGTTAATGGAAAAGTAATCGTTGAAGTTCACGGGTACAACTTCGTTCCCGGCCATATCACGTGCATTTACCACCAACACGTCTATATCCTCCACCTGAAGTTCGTCATCGACCACATCATATGCAACCTGATGGGTTACTGTGTTGATCCACACAGATTCCTGAGTGTTTAACACAAGGGTATTATCCAGATTAACCGGACCTGCAAACTGCATAGCGGGTTGCTCATTTTGGTCCATCGTTTCGTCAAAAATCATCAGGAAAGTCAATCCGGCATTTCCGGTATGCATATCGGTTACCATGTATGTGTTGGCGCTCAGCACCAAAAGCTCCGGATTGCGCGTATCGAGGTCAATCCAGTCTTCAATAGCCAGTGAATTCTGTGAATTACCAGCGGCATCCTGCGCAAAGCCCACTGAGATGTTAATATCTTCCACTTCAACATTCTGGTCGGTTACGTTAAACCGCGCCTCAAAGGTGGTTTCATCCAACCATTCACTAACAAAGGAATCGAAGTATATGGAATTTGAAATAGTCACGTCTGCACTCAATGTAACAACTGGATTTAACTCTTGATTCATCGGCTCATCATAGGAGATTAGAATCTGGAATCCCGAAGTACCCACATCGCCATCAGAAATGATGGTTGACGAAGGCTGCATATCTGTGATAGTCGGCCTTTTGGTATCAATAATGAAGAGGTCTTCGTAGGTGGTTTCCAGAAGGCTGTTACCTGCTAAATCGCGGAAGTTTGAGACTGTAAGTACAATATCGAAAAACTCATTCTCAGGAGGCAGCAGGTTAAAGGCCATCTTGTAGTGATTACCCTCAGTTCCCTGCCAACCCGATGATGCGCTGTTCAACGTTAACGACGTTCCCATAGGATTATCGTTGGGGAAGCTGAACGAAGGGGTAAGCGAAGTATTCATCGGTTCATCAAAATACCAGTCAATAGTGAGCGCGTTGTTCATGATAGACTGGATATTCAGTACAAATGGAGTTACAACCTGGTCGTCCAATAAAGGATTTTTCGTGTCGATACTGAACAATTCGTCCAAATCAAATGGCTCTTGCTCATTGCCCGCTTCATCGAGTATGCCGGAAATTTCAATACCAATTCCGTCAATCTCCTCGTTGTTATCCATCAAATCAAAGTGCGCCTCAAAGTGAAAAGGATCTATCCACTGGCTTCCATCGGGCAGATAAATGAGTGTTGAGCTGAGGTCTTCTGTGCTGTTAAATCCAATCACCGGAGGGATACTTGTATCGCAGGCTTCATTCATTTCAATCAGCATAACAAACGCACCTTCGGCAGCCAACTCGTCGTTCAGAATAGTTTGGTTTGGGGTAACCAACACTACTTCAGGTCGATCTGTATCTATCAGAAAAGGTTTTGAAACGAGCGTAATGTTCTGAACCCGACCATCCGAATCTTGAGCATGTTGAACCTGCACATGAATGTTATCAAGCTTTTCATCGCCGTTTAAAATGGTGTACTGAAGCTGATAAGTGGTAGCTGAAATCCAGCTGGCTTCCAAAAGCTCCAGCGAATTTTCAAGAGGATTATCCTCAAGAAAATCAATACCAGGACTCACGTTTTCATCCATTTCCCTGTCGTAGATAATTTGAATGGAAAGCACGCCGTCCACGTCGTCGAGATTGTACACGGTTTGATTTGGGGTGAATTCCTCTACAAAAGGTCGGTTTGAGTTGAAGAACTCATTGGCAAAATTCACGCTCATATCACCTAGTTCCATACCGAGAAAGCGACCAGGGATGTCATCCTGAGGAGGATGAATCCCAATGTAAATACGAGACAGACTCACCTGGTCGGATGCGTCGCGGTAGGTTGCAAACTGCATTTGAAAATCTTCTGAAGGCCCTTGCTCTACTTCGAGATATTCGTTTTGAGAAAAATTCCAGACACCCATTCCTCCGGGGAAATAAGGATCTCCGGTAATTTGCTCGAGTACCTGAGCAGCAGTACTTGAAAATGTAGAGTGACCCGAAATATACCCTGCGAATGGAGGAGACACAAACTTACCGGGCATAAAGGGCCACCACTCTTCACCCAATATCCAGTCGCAACCGGCATAATCCAATGGATGGAGGAGTAAGTCCTCATCCTGGTAGTTAACGTGTGGGATACCCTTCCATGAAAAAACTTTGATTTTGCCCACATTCTCGTCATTATCACCGGCCAGAGGGTCTCCCGGCTCAACCACTTCAACAAAACCCGGGTTGAGAGGCATGCCGTGAGGGTGATAATTACTCAGTGTACTATCGGAGGATTGGCCCACCTCACACATATAGCGTATGGCAGACACCGGGCGAATGTAATCGTAATAAGCTTTGATACTCCACACAGATACAGCCACATCATGCATGGCTCCACCAAGTGTAAAATACAATTTCACATCGTATTCCAGGTCGTCCATTTCTTCGCCTTGCCCCATCCATTTTCGCTCAAATTCCGGGTGGTCGAGTACCTGGTGATTGACAATCTCAAACCAATGCCCCGGGGGTGTATAGGATGCCGGTCCATCGGCCCAAAATTCACCCAAACAGCGGGTATAATCAGCGCGTTTCACGAAGTTCGGTTCGTAGGGAAGTCCTGTTTTGGGGTTGACCACATGTCCGGTCCCGGGCAGCGTATTTCCATCATTAAAATTGTAAAACTGTTCAAATGCTTCAACGGTCAATTCCTGGGGGTAGTTTTCAATGCCAACATTGCCGATACTTGCGGGTGAAATGTCCCACATCACCCCATCATCGGGGTCCGCAAACGACTGCCACGCCGATACCATAGCAAACCCCCACTTATAGAGGTTCTCCATATCAGCGTGTTCACCGGGATTCAGGTAAGGTGGTGGACCAACATCCATATACACATTGAGACTCATTCCATCTCTTTCCTTCACCTCCATGTGGTCTTCCGTGAGCGCAAAAGGGTGTACAAAACCCCAATCGCCAGACAAATGCGGCGGGGCATTGAATATCGGATTTCCGGCCTGATCAAGCTGCCCGCTCAGACTAATGGGTTGCCACCAGTTGGGATTGATGAGCGTTGGGTTACCCGGACTTTCAGGAAAAATGGTGTCATTCTGGCTAAAGTACACTTGATTACTATAACCATTCTGCTCATTGGAACCATCCGTAAATCCGAATGCAATAACCTGTTGGGCAACGTAGTTTCCAAACTCGGCTGGGCCACCATTGATGTAATCTGTAGAGTCATTAAAGCGGTCATACCCGCTGTCATCCATCCGCTGATTCATGCTGGCAATGATGTTGGGATAGCCGGCCTGTGGAGCGTTCTGAAACCGGTGTAGCATCAGCCTGTACATGGCAAAAGAGATTGCCTCCTCGCGATGGGCCCGGAGGGTTTCTGCATCTTCGGGTATCGATACCCCCTCGAAAGGAGCAAAATAGCTCCCTTGTGTTTGGCCCAACAGGTAGGTGTCGTGGGTTGGCTCATAAGCAGCCCATACATCGTACATGGCCATACTGCTGTGCCAAAGGTTTCGGGCATGCACGGTGGGGCGGCCGAAATCCTGGGTAATGGCATACAAAAGCTCTTCGTTCCAGGCTCTTGCTGCATTCCATTCTTGTGCTATACTTTGAACCCCTGTAGCAAGGATAATAGCGCCCATCAAAATATGATGGCGCAGAGTATTCATCGTTTTCATGAGAGTGTGGTTTGGTTTATGGGTCTGTGATTAGAGTTTCTAAAGATTGGTTTAGTCCTTAAACGGACATTTATTAAAAGGTTGTGTCGTATATGCGACAAATAAACAACATTTTTGAGCCCTGTCAATATATCAACACAAAAAAACCAATATTAAACCACTGAATAACAGACCGAATAATACCATCACGACTTTAAAGTCGCCAACCCACGATTCAGAAGAGCGCTCCTACGCTCGCCAAAAAGAACTTAAAAAAAAACGCCTCTCCCTTTTGACTTGGGAGAGGCGAAACTTTATAAGGTTCCTCCTATCAGAAAGCCGGAATAACTGTGTGATCAATCCACAACAGCAATTCTAATGATCTGCGAACTATCCGGTGTTTGGATACGCAAGAAGTACATACCCGATGCATTGGCAGCCATTGGAATCACATGAAGCCCGGCCTCCATACGTGCCTCATCGCGCTGCCACATGGTTTGCCCTGTGGCGCTGAGCAATTGAACAACCGCACGGTCAATGGGCTCCGAAAGCTTAAGATTAACAGCGGCACCACTCTGCACCGGGTTCGGGAAAGCTGATAAACCGAAATCCCGCCCGTATTCTGAAACTCCTACTGAGGTGATATTGATGGAAAAGTAATCGTTGAAGTTCACGGGTACAACTTCGTTCCCGGCCATATCAC